>NZ_WANV01000031.1 GCF_015521605.1 Thermococcus sp. | reverse complement strand
GGATTCTCGTGGACGGGGGCATGGGCTTCGCAAGCACCAATGTTCTCACGAAAGAGAGCATCGCCGAGGCCGTTAAGAAGGCTGTGAAGCTCGCAAAGGCGGCCTCCAAGGTGAGGAACGAGCCGATTCGCTTTTCCGATGAGGACTTCCATGAGGTCTACTATGAGGTCAAAATGCGCAAGGACTTCCGCGATGTCTCCCCCGAGGAGAAGCTCGAACTCCTGAGAAAAATCGAGGAGGAGGTAAATGCCACCGGCGTGAACGTGCCGATGCGCTACCTTGGCTACTCCGACCAGGTGTGGCACAAGATAATAGCCAACAGCGATGGAGCGTTCATCGAGAGCGTCATTCCGCGCGTCTCGACGATGTACAACCTCGTCGTCTTCGAGAACGGCCAGATGGAGCAGGCGCCCTTCGTTCAGAGGGCATTCTCCGGTGGTCTAGAGCTCATAGAGAAGGACGAGCCGTGGAA
The DNA here is from genome assembly GCF_015521605.1 of Thermococcus sp. Classification (NCBI taxonomy): domain Archaea; kingdom Methanobacteriati; phylum Methanobacteriota; class Thermococci; order Thermococcales; family Thermococcaceae; genus Thermococcus; species Thermococcus sp. The sequence goes on along the minus strand of NZ_WANV01000031.1, from coordinate 65,873 downwards.
CTGGGCGGTCAAGGACGTTCAGGCGCTCAAGAGGCTCATCTACGAGGGCAAGAAGCCGCCGGAGGGGAAGGTTGACCTCGTGATAAGCCCCGAGGTAGCAGGTATAGCCGTCCACGAGAGCGTGGGGCACCCATACGAGGCCGACAGGATATTCGGAAGGGAAGCCGCCCAGGCCGGAGAGAGCTTCGTTAAGCCGGATATGCTCGGCGAGAGGATAGGGAGCGAGGTAGTTACGGTCATCGAAGACCCGACGATACCGAACAGCTGGGGCTTCTACCTCTACGACGACGAGGGCGTGAAAGCAAGGCCGCGCTACCTCATCAAGGATGGGATAATCACCGAGTTCCTGACCAACCGCGAATACGCGGCCAAGCTCGGCCAGCGCTCAAATGCCGCGGCAAGGGCGATCAACTACAACCGCGAGCCGATTGTGAGAATGGCCAACACCTATCTTGCTCCGGGCGATTACTCCTTTGAGGAGCTGATTGAAGATGTGAAGCTCGGCGTTTACATGGTGAGCTTCAACGAGTGGAACATCGATGACCGCAGATACCAGCAGAGGTACATAGGCAGGGAAGCGTATCTCATCGAGAACGGCGAGATAAAGCACCCGGTCAGGAGGCCCATCCTTGAGATAACGACGAGAGCGCTCTGGAGCAGCGTTGACGCCGTAGGAAGAGAGGTCGAGATGTTCCCCGGAACCTGCGGCAAGGGCGAACCCGGCCAGGGCGTCCCTGTCTGGATGGGTGGAGCACATGCAAGGCTCAGGGACATACCGCTGAGGTACTGAGGTGGTGGAGATGTTTGACGTTAATGAGTTCATTTTGAAGAAGGCTAAAGAGCTCGGCTTCGGCGACGTTGTCGTCCTCGGCTACGAGAGGGACAGGAGGCAGGTTCGCTTCGCCAACAACGAGATTACCGTCGCCAAGAACTGGCACGAGAGGAAGGTCGAGCTCTTCGTCGAGCTGGATAAGCGCGTTGCCGGAACGACGATAACCGAGCTGAGCGAGGGGAACATCGAACGCACTTTGAAGACGCTCCTGAGCAACATGAAGGGGATGGCGCCCAAGGAAGACTACTACGGCATTGCGGAGGGTCCGTTCGAGTATAGAGACATCCCTGAGACCTTCGATAAAGCCATCGTCGAGCTCGACGAGCCGAACGAGTACGTGGAGAGAGCCATAAACGCGGCCCTTGAGGAAGGGGCGAAGCGCGTTGCTGGAGTTCTCTACACCGACCACGACAGGATTTACCTCACCACGAGCAACGGTGTGGAGGCTTTCGACGAGGGGACGGGCATAGAGATAAGCGTCAGAGCCTTCATCGGGGACCTTGAGAGCGGCCACGGGACGAACTCCGTCAGGGTTCTCAAGAAGTTCGACCCCGAGAGTGCGGGGAGGAAGGCCGGAGAGATAGCCAAACTCGCCCAGAACCCTGAGCAGGGGCCGGAAGGGAAGTTCGACGTCATCTTTGACCCGTTAGCGTTTGCCAACCTGCTCAGCTACATGAGCTTCATGACATCGGCTTACGCAGCAGAGGCCGGATTCAGCTTCCTGGTGAACAAGCTCGGCCAGAAGGTCGCGAACGAGATAGTAACGATAAAGGACGTCGGCAACATGCCCAACGGCTACGGAAGCAGGAAGTTCGACGACGAGGGCGTTCCCACGAGGGAAACTACCATCATAGAAAACGGAACCTTCAAAACCTTCCTCCTCAACACGAGCATGGCGAGGAAGTACGGGGCTGAGACAACGGCCAATGCGGGCCTTATAATGCCGCACGCGTGGAACATCGTCCTTGAGCCGGGCAACTATTCGAGGGAGGAGCTGTTCAGCGAGGTCAAGCGTGGCATCTACATTACAAACGTCTGGTACACCCGCTTCCAGAACTACGTCGCCGGCGACTTCTCCACGATACCGCGCGACGGAATATTCCTCGTCGAGAGCGGCGAGCTGAAGCCCATAAGGAACATCCGCGTAAGCGACAACCTCCAGAGAATCCTTGAGGGAATCAAGGGACTCGGTAGGGATTCCTACCACATCCACTGGTGGGAGGTCAGCACGCCCGTCTCGACGCCATACGTGCTGGTTGAAAATGTTGGCATAACGAGGGCCACCAAGTGAGGCCCCCATATTTCTTTTCTTAGTTGCATAACACTTAGACTTTTGTAACAAAAGTTGTATAAAAAATTCTGACCGACTCATTCTGGGGGTAAAAATGCCCGTAGAGACAGATTACAAACACATGGATATTGATGACGTTTTAAAAGTCCTCGAAACCTCCATGGATGGCCTTTCCTCCGAGGAGGCCAGAAAGCGGCTTGAGGAATACGGACCCAATGAAATCCCCGAAAAGAAGGTCAACCCCATCATCAAGTTTCTGTCCTATTTCTGGGGGCCAATCCCCTGGATGATTGAGATTGCCGCCGTGCTCTCCGCGGTGGTACAGCACTGGGCAGATTTCTGGATAATCATCACCCTGCTCGCACTCAACGGTGTCGTCGGGTTCTGGGAGGAGCACAAAGCAGAGAACGTTATAGAGTTCCTCAAACAGAAGATGGCGCTGAAGGCGCGCGTTCTGCGGGACGGAAAATGGAGCATCATACCTGCGAGAGAACTCGTGCCGGGAGACATAATAAGGCTCAGGATGGGCGATATAATACCCGCGGACGTCAAGCTCATAGAGGGGGACTACCTTACGGTAGACGAGTCCGCCCTTACCGGTGAATCGCTGCCTGTCACGAAGAAGGTGGGCGATATAGCGTTTTCGGGTTCACTCGTGAAAAAGGGAGAGATGACCGCAGTCGTGACGGGAACGGGACTCAACACGTACTTCGGAAAGACCGTGCAGCTTGTCGAGAGCGCCGAGACGGTGAGCTCGTTCCAGAAGATGGTGATCAAGGTGGGCGACTACCTGATAATAATCTCCCTCATACTCGTCTCGATAGTCTTCCTAGTCGCAATACACCGGCACGAGAGCCTCCTTGAGGCACTGCGCTTCAGTCTCGTGCTGACCGTCGCCGCGATCCCCGCGGCAATGCCTGCGGTTCTAAGTATAACGATGGCCATAGGAGCACTGAACCTCGCCAAGAGGCAGGCTATCGTGACAAAGCTCGTCTCAATAGAAGAGCTGGCAGGTGTCGATGTCCTCTGCTCCGACAAAACGGGAACGCTGACCAAAAACGAGCTCACAGTTGGCGACCCGGTGCCGTTCAACGGATACACCAAACAGGACGTCGTTCTCTACGCCGCCCTCGCGAGCAGAGAGGAAGACAACGACCCGATAGACCTTGCGATTCTGAGGGCGGTCGATGGGTTCAACCTCGGGGGACTCATAAGGAGGTTCAAACAGGTGCACTTTACCCCCTTCGACCCAGTGATAAAGCGCACGGAGGCGGAGATAACCAATGGAGAGAACTTCAGGGTGGCAAAGGGTGCGCCCCAGGTTATACTCGACATCTGTGATGTCCCCGAGGAGGTTCGGAAAAAGGCGACAGAGACCGTAGATGAGCTGGCAGGAGATGGCTACCGTGCCCTAGGTGTCGCCAGAACCAGAAACGGAAGGTGGGAGTTCGTCGGGATAATCCCCCTCTTCGATCCTCCGAGGGACGACGCCCCCAAGGCCATAAAGCAGGTGCGCCGCCTCGGGGTAAACGTCAAGATGGTGACGGGAGACCACATAGCGATAGCCAGGCACATAGCAAAGATACTCGGGCTCGGTACGAGGATAGTCTCAATGAGCGAGCTCCTGAAGGCGAAAAGGGACTCAGAGGTTGAAAAGCTCGTGGAAGAAGCAGACGGATTTTCCGAGGTATTTCCCGAGCACAAGTTCCGCATAGTCGACGCGCTCCAGCGGAGGGGCCACCTGGTTGCGATGACCGGCGATGGCGTCAACGATGCCCCCGCACTGAAGAAGGCAAACTGCGGCATAGCGGTTTCGGGTGCAACAGACGCTGCCAGGGCCGCAGCGGATGTAGTTCTCCTCCAACCCGGTCTGTCCGTTATCGCTCACGCAATACAGGAGGCACGGAGAATTTTCCAGAGGATGGAGAGCTACGTCATATACAGGATTACGGAGACCATAAGAGTGCTCTTCTTCATAACCTTCGCGATACTCGTCTTTAACTTCTACCCAATAACGGCAGTGATGATAGTGCTCCTGGCGCTTTTCAACGACGCCCCAATCCTGGCGATAGCCTACGACAACGTCGTTACGCCTCAAAAGCCCGTTAAGTGGAACATGTACAAGGTCCTGCTCCTGTCCACTCTTCTGGGCTTCGTCGGAGTCATAAGCTCATTCATTTTGTTCTACATAGCCGAGAGGGTGCTGCTCCTCAGCAGGCCTGAGATACAGTCATTTATCTTCCTGAAGCTCGCGGTGGCGGGGCACCTAACGATATTCGTCACAAGAGCTAGGGGACACCTCTGGGAGAGGCCATACCCAAGCCCGCTCCTCCTCTGGTCCGCTATAATAACTAAGGTACTCGCCACGCTGGTCGTTGTTTACGGAATCTTCGTAACCCCGATAGGCTGGAAGCTCGCGGGGTTAATATGGGCATACGCGCTGGTATGGATGCTGGTGATAGACGAGGCCAAAGTCATGGTGTTGAAGCGCATGGAAGGTCTTTGAGCGCTCAGTCCTCAGCCAGATGTCTCAGCTTCAGGGGCTCCCCGAATGGGCCGAGGCTTGCTATCTTGAACGCAACACCCACCACAAGCAGGATTACCGCAAAAATCAGTCTGGCCTCCCCCAGGCCAGCCATGTCCACGGCAAAGCCGTAAACTGCATAAAACGCGGCCATCACAAGGGCGGAGAACATCATGTTAATGGAGAGAACGGTTGCCCTCTTTTCGCTCGGTATCCTGTGCTGGAACTCAACGGAGACGTTGAAGCCGAAGGCCGTGTTGAGGACCGTTGCGAGGACTCCAAGCAGGATAATAAAAATAGGGTTCTGAAAGAGCACTGAGAGAACCGTGAAGACAGGTATAGCGACGGGGGCGAGCTCGTAGGCCCTAACGCTCCACTTTTTTCCGAGCCTAACTCCGACAAGCCGTGGAAGAGTTTTGATCAGAGCCTCGACGACGCCGAGCACTCCGAGAGTGCCCATGATGGTCGTTCCAAGGCTCTCCGCGAGAATCCCCCCGAGGTAGGGCTCGAAGAACTTCCGAAACTGGTTTATGGACACCGTCACGGAGATTGAGATGAGGACTAAAGGTAGGAGATCACCCTTGAAGAGCTCTCTGGCGGAGCCGAGGACGTGTAGGTGGTATGAGACCTCAGGCTTTTTGAACTCATATTCGGGTATCGAGAGCGCCGTCAGGAGAGCGCCCAGCTCCATGATGAGCGTCATGACTAGGGGCAGGGTAAAGCCGTAGAACTGCGCCAGGAAGGCGCCAGTTGGGATTGAAAACGCGGAGAAAACCAGGGTCAGGGTCTTGACGTCTCTCATGACCTCGCGGTATCGTTTTTCCATCTCCAAGTGCCTCAGGTTGTCAAAGAGCCACGCCTGAAGGCTACCGCTAACGAATGTCGCCCCGAGTGACGAAATAACGGCGTAGGCAACGAGCATTGGGAAGTTCCTGAGGAGGATCAGGATGACCGTGCCAAGGGAGAATAACGCCATCCCGATCAGCACGCTGGTCTTCCTGCTCACCTTGTCGGCCACGACGCCGGTCGGAACCTCAAAGAGAAAGAAGCCCAGCGCGGAGACTGCACTCACAAGGCCGATCTGGCCGTAGGTAATGCCCTTCGAGAGGTAGTAGATGACCGTGAGGTTTCCGATGAAGCCCGTGTTCATGAGGAGGAAGAGAAGTCTATACCTCCTGAGCAGGTTCATTTCACCACCCGGGATAGGAAGTTGCCCATCTGAAGGATTTAAGGTTTTTGAATGACGCAACGACCATAATCTCCAGCATCAAAGAACCAGGAGTCACGTTACTTCCCGAAATCTCCGGAAAATTGCCCAAATCTGCGTAACAAGACGGAACGGCCGAGAAAACGCTTAAAAACTTCTTCATGCAAATGAAGTCGGGTGATAGGAAGATGGAGGTCATAGAGAACTCCCGGTTGAATAAGTTCCACTACACCCTCCTCGCGATCCTCGGGACCGTGTGGGCGTTCATAGCGGTGAACACCATCTCGGCGGGGTTCGTCATAGCCCTGCTCAAGAACGACCCGGCATTTCAGGGAAGCCTGACGAAGCTCGGCTCTCTCGGCTCCGCGGCGCTCTTTGGAATGCTCTTTGGAGCGTGGCTCTTCGGATATCTCGCGGACAGGATTGGGAGGAAGAAGACGCTGGTTCTCGCGGTTTCGACCTTCTCCCTCGGCTCTATAGTGAGCTCGTTCGCCGGCAACCTCGACCAGCTCATAGTCCTGCGCTTCATCGTCGGCCTCGGCCTTGGAGGTTCCCTCCCGGTTGCGAGTTCATACTTCGCCGAGTTCATGCCCCGCTCGATAAGGGGAGCTATGATTTCAATCCTGGAGAGCTTCTGGGCTGTCGGAACGATAATAATCGGCGTCGTGGCCCTGCTGGTTAAAGCCGACTGGAGGAGCATACTCCTCTTCGGCGGGGCGATAATCCTGATCCTGCCCCTTCTCCTCACCCTTCCCGAGTCGCCGCGCTTCCTCCTAACCAAGGGGCGCGTTAAAGAGGCGGAGGAGACCCTCAGGGAGATATTCGGAGTGAGCGTAAAGCTCGAAATGCCCAAAGCGGCCGGGAAGGTATCGGTCGGGGACCTCTGGAGGCGCTACGGTAAAACGACACTCATGCTCACCATCGCGTGGTTCAGCATAGCCTTCGCCTACTACGGCTTCTTCATCTGGCTACCGAGGTTCCTCTCCGCGACGCTTGGCATAACGGTTTTCAGGAGCTTCCAGTACTTCATAATAACGGCAATAGCCCAGCTCCCGGGCTACTGGAGCGCCGCTTACCTACTCGAAAGGATTGGCAGGAAGAAGACGCTCTCCTACTACCTGCTCCTCTCTGGAATAGCGGGCGTCGGCTTCTACTTCGCGGCCAACTCAGGGAACGAGACGGCGATAATCGCGAGCGCCATAGCTTTCAGCTTCTTCAACCTCGGCGCCTGGGGTGCGATATACGCCTACACGCCGGAGCTATATCCAACGGCCGTCAGGGGCACCGGGACGGGCTGGGCCGGGGCGATGGCCAGGATAGGCGGCGGAATAGCGCCGATACTCGCGGGGAGGATAATGGAAGTCGGGAGCGCCGCCCTGGCGGTTCTGGTTATAGCCGTCGTTGCGATAATCGGCGCTCTGGACGTCCTGGCGCTGGGAGAGGAGACGATGGGAAAGGAGCTTGCTTGATTTTTCCCTCTTTCACCCAAACAGCCCCAATGCCGGCCCCAGAGTTATCGCCATGCTCAGAAGACCGCCGAGGATCAGAGCTGGAACCGTCTGTTTCTTTTCTATGGCAAGCAGGTAGGCCGCCAGAGCGCCGGTCCAGACGCCGGTTCCCGGGAGCGGGATAGCCACGAATATCGTCAGCCCGATGAAGCCCCACTTCTCGACGTAGGGATGAGCCTTCCTCCTGACGCGCTCGATGTAGTAAAGGTAGAGGTGCGCCACCTTACGCAGGGGCGTTTTTTCGAGCCAGAGCATAAAGCGGTCTATGTGGGGCAAAACCGCGGGGAGGAAAAGCGAGAGCGTCAGGACGCCGAGGGAAGCCGCTAAAAGCGTCTCCCAGAGGGGATAGCCCATACCTATGCCGTAGACTATCGCGTACCTTCCTTCGAAGGTCGGTATCAGCGAGAGGAGGAAAACCTCAAGAAAGCTGTTCATTCCGAGTCCACCCCGAGGAGCGATTTCAGCAGGAGGTAGAGCCAGGGGGCGAAGAGCAGGCTGAAGAGGACGTCGCTGAACCAGTGATAGTGAAGGAAGAGCCTTGTGAGAGCAATTCCAACTGCGTAGGCCCACGCGATTGGGGCGTACCTCTTCCAGCGGTCGGAGGCGTAGGCCGCTATTATCGCTGCCCTGAAGGTATGGCCGGAGGGAAAGGCGTAGCCCCCTATTCCTGGCCCGTATGGTCTCGGCCTGGGTTCTGCAAAGAGAAACTTAAGTGCACCAACGGCGGCAAGGCCGACGGCAACGGCGAGGATGAAAACCAGCGTGTTCCGGGAAACCCTGCCGCTCTCCCTCCACTCGGTCAGGAGGGCAAAGGCCACGAAGAGCGCCAGGAATACGTCGCCCCCAAGTGCCGTCAGAAAGTTCATCAGAGGAGTGTCTATCATCGGAAGGGCCAAGTTAACCCACTCGTTTACCCCCCTGAAGGCCCCGAGTGCCTGGAGGGAGAGGATCACAAAGAGGACCACTGTGAGGGCGATGAAATCGTTCCCGAGTTTGAACCGCTTCATGGCACTCTAAGAAGGTCGAGACGGTAAAAAAGCTTTTCCGTGGGAGAGGGGCACCGACGGGATTGGGGGTTAGATGACCCCCGCCGCGTAGAGGGCGTGGTAGGTCTTGAGGAGCGCCTGCTGAACTTTTTTCGGCCCGAAGGTTCTCACGGCTTTCCCAAGGCCCTCGTTGTAGATGCGGCGCATTATGAAGTCCGTCTCGCGGTTGAGGTTGAGTTTCTCCCGGTTTTCAAGGTAGAGGCGCGCTATTTCAGCCGGCTCGCGGTAGTTGAGTCCCTTGAGCCATTTGAGGGGAATCCCGTCCTCGAAGCGCTTTATGACTTCGAAACCAATGATAGTAACCTCGTCGTCGCCGTAGAGTTCGCCGTATATTCTGTTTAGCTCACGAAGGAGCTCTTTAACATCGGAGAAGCCGTCGAGTTTGGCGTCTTCATTGGTCAGATCCCTGACCTTCTTCTTTTCAACGTGGGTTATCCTGACCTTCGCTATGGCGGTGTCGCTGGGGGTCACGACGAGGTAGACCTCGCTCCCCGGCCTAGCCTCGTAGTCCCCGTAGCGTATCGTGGTGACCTTGTCTCCCCGGAGGACCCTCGACTTGTAGGCCGAGTCAATCAGCATGAACTTCCTTATCTGGACGCTCTTCCTCTTCAAGGTTCAGCCCCCTGACTATATCCATGATGTCTTCAAGCCTCTCCACTGTAAAGTCAGCGTACTCAAGGTATTCCAGCTCTCTGTCGGCATATTTGCCGTATTTAAACCATGCGGTCTTCATGCCCACCTGCTTGGCGCCGTAGATGTCGGAATAGAGTCTGTCGCCCACCATCATAGCCTCGCCGGGTTCGACGCCCATCTTCCTCAGGGCCTTCTGAAATATCTTGGGGTGAGGCTTCTTGACGCCGAGGTAGTCGGAGATGAAGACGCCGTCGAAGTAGTCGTCCAGTTCGAGACGGATTATCTTCTCCCACTGCTTTATCGGGTCGCCATCCGTGATTATGCCGAGCTTATAGCCGGACTTCTTCAGCTCAAGGAGGAGCCGCCGGACGCCGCGGACGCTCTTCAGGTAGGCGAACTTGGTGTTGTGGTAGGCTATTACCCCCGCGGCGACCCACTTGGGATTGTTTGGTAGGTCGAGACGCCTGAGCAGGTAGTCGAAGTGCCTGCTGAAGTTGCTTCCGTATTCGCTTATCAGCTCAAGGAGTTCATGGTAGGCAGTGTCAAAGTCAACGGGGAGACCGTGACGTATCATGTTCTCTATGGCGTTCTTTCTCGCCATCTCCGCCAGCCTGCTTGTGTCCACAAGCGTGTCGTCCAGGTCAAAGAACACGACCTTTATCATCCCTTCACCCACCGCACTCTACTCGCTCAAAATATTTAACCCTTCCCGATGTCGAGGAAGGGCCCCTTTCTCTTCTCGGCCTCCTCCCGTGCCCAGCGCATGGCCTTGAAGTACTCGTCCTCGGCCATCAGCTCGTTTAGGAGGTCTTCAAGCTTCCAGGTGAGGGAGGTCTCGGTCGTCGTGGCGAAGATGACCCTGCCGAGGTTGAGGGCCTTGACGGAGCGGATCACCTCCTTCAGCGTTTCGTTGTCAAGGCCGTGCATTATCACGAACCTCCTCAGGTGCCAGTAGCTCGAACCGCTCAGCTTCTCTGCCTTTTCAACGACCTCACCCACCACCCAGTCCCTGCAGTACTCCGGAACTTCAAAGACCGGAACCGGGAGAACCTCCCGGAGCGCCTTGACCTCCTCCCGGGGAAAACCTATCAGAAGAACCTTCCCGTTCATCCTACCAACACCTCGATCCTGCTCATCAGCTTTTCCATCGCCTCCCCCGCCGGACAGCGCAGGAAAACGTCTGTTATGGGAGTTATCCCGCTCTCGTCGGGGTTTATCTCGATGACCTTTCCGCCCGTTTCCTTCACTATCTGGGGAATGTACGCGGCCGGGTAAACGACGCCGCTCGTACCTATGACCAGAACAACGTCCGCTCTCTCGGCGAGCCTGAACGCCTCGTCAAGGGCATTCCTCGGGAGCGGCTCTCCGAACCACACGACGTCCGGACGGAGAAGCGAGCCGCAGTCGGGACATCGGGGAAGGTCTTTCTCCGCAAGGAACTCATCCAGGCGTCCGCTTTCCTTCAGGTCTTCCCTGTAGTCGCAGGAGGTGCACCTTACCCTGAAGATGTTGCCGTGGAGCTCGATGAGGTTTTTCGTTCCTGCCTCGCGGTGCAGGTCGTCCACGTTCTGGGTGATGACGGCCTTCAGAATCCCCATGTGCTCAAGCTCCGCCAAAGCGTAGTGCGCCCTGTTCGGCTTGGCCTTTCGTATCAAACCCATGCGCCATCTGTAGAACTCCCAGACGAGGTAGGGGTCCTTTCGAAAGGCCTCGGGCGTTGCGAGCTCCTCCGGGCGGTGCTTCTTCCACAGTCCGTTGAAGCCCCTGAAGGTCGGGACGCCGCTCTCGGCGCTGATTCCGGCACCGGTAAACGCTATGGCGAACCTCGAACGGGCCAGGAGTTTGGCAGCCTCCTCTATCATGTTCTCACCTACTCGGATATCCTTAAAAACCCTGCCCGGTCTTGAGCCTTCTCCCGCCCCAAACCGAAGAATATTTGAAGCGGGACTCAAGTTTTCGTGGGAGGGTTTAAATTGTATTCATGAATACATTTGAGTGGAGGTGAGAGAATGCCAGTGGCCGATGGGACGCCGAGAAAAAAGATCACCACATCACACGGCCGCTACTACGCGGAGAGACAGGCACTGGCGAGAAGAAAGAAGCTCAGGAGAAAGGCCGCACTGATTCAGCTCATGAGAAAGGGAAAGGGGGTCGCGGCGATAAGAACGAGCACCATACGGGTGGAAAAGGCCCACATCTCAAAGAACGAGGCACTGGCAATACTGGTGGGAACCCAGATAGGTGCCGGAGTGCTGGGTCTGCCGTATGCCGCGAGCAAGGTTGGTTTGATTCCCGCGATGGCGGTTCTCTTTGGTGTCATGCTCCTCATGCTCGGGACGGCGTTCATCGTGCTGAAGTTCTCGGCCGAGATGAACGGGGCCCAGATGAGCACCATGGCCAACAGAATACTCGGAAAGGCCGGTGGCTGGCTGATGTACGTCAGCATATTCATAATGAGCTTTGGGGCACTTCTGGCGTACATAGCGGGTATGGGAAGCGTTTTCGCCAGCCTCTTTGGGGTCAGCGACACAGTCGGGGCGGCGATATTCTGGGTGCTTGCATCTTTCGTCGTCTACCGCGGACTTGAGGCGAGCGGAAAGACCGAGCTGATAATGAGCTACATCATGCTCGTCCTCTTCATGGGTGTCACGCTGATGCTCCTCCCCCACGCCGAACTCGACAACGGCCTGTACACCGAGCTCGGGGGGATACTGAGCATAACCGGCGTCGCCATCTTTGCCCTCGGCTGCCACACGATCATTCCGGACGTTTACAAGGGACTCGGAAGCTACGAGGACACCAAGAGGGTCATCGTGCTCGCCTTCCTTATACCCACGGCCGTCTACGCGGTTTTCATGGCGGCCTTCCTGCTGGTCTTTGGAAAGAACACACCCGAGATCGCCACGCAGGGACTTGAACTGCTCTACGGCCACCTTGGCAGGGTAATCGGGAACCTCATCCCGCTCCTAGCGATAACCACGAGCTACATAGGCATAGCACTAGCCCAGCAGAGCAACAGCGAGGAGTTCGTGAAGCTGGGCAGAAAAGCGGCATGGGCTCTAACGGTCATTCCACCGGCGGCCCTCTACTTCGCCGGCGTCAGAAACTTCGCCGACGTGCTGGCCTTCGCCGGCGACACGGGGGACATGCTGGCCTTTATAGTACTGCCAATTCTCATGTGGCTGGCGGTAAAACTCCGCCGCTGATTCTCCCCATTTTTAAGTCCCCGCACCCTCTGGCTCTATCTGTACCCTGTCCTTTTCTGTACACGTAAACAGATGCGGTAAGGTTTATATTCCCAGCGTTCAAATCCCCATCGAGGTGTTTCCCATGGCTGAAGGATACAAGGCTTACCGTGACAGGGTTCTGAACTTTCTGGAGGAGCATGAGAAGTGGAGGAGCCACACAATAAACCTCATCGCAAGTGAAAACGTGACCTCCCCCAGCGTTACTCGCGCCGTTAAGAGCGGGTTCATGCACAAGTACGCCGAGGGCTGGCCGAGGCAGCGCTACTACCAGGGATGTAAGTACGTTGACGAGGTCGAGCTCATCGGTGTCGAACTCTTCACCAAGCTCTTCGGAAGCGACTTCGCTGACCTCAGGCCAATTTCTGGAACCAACGCCAACCAGGCCGCCTTCTTCGGGCTCACCCAGCCGGGCGACAAGGCCATCGTTTTGCACACCAGCCACGGCGGGCATATAAGCCACATGCCCTTCGGTGCCGCCGGAATGCGCGGGCTTGAAGTCCACACCTGGCCCTTTGACAACGATGAATTCAACATTGACGTTGATAAGGCCGCCCAGCTCATCCGCGAGCTTGAGCCCAAGATAGTCGTGTTCGGCGGTTCGCTCTTCCCGTTCCCGCACCCGGTCAAGGAACTCGCTCCGGTCGCCAAGGAGGTCGGCGCCTACGTCATGTACGACGCCGCCCACGTTCTTGGCCTCATCGCCGGAAAGCAGTTCCAGGACCCGCTCCGCGAGGGCGTTGACATAATCACCGCCTCGACCCACAAGACCTTCCCGGGACCGCAGGGTGGAATAATCCTCTACAAGCGCTTTGGCGAGACCGAGGAGATAGCCAAGCTCCAGTGGGCCATCTTCCCCGGTGTGCTGAGCAACCACCACCTCCACCACATGGCCGGAAAGGTCGTTACCGCCGCCGAGATGCTTGAGTACGGTGAGCGCTATGCGGCCCAGATAGTCAAGAACGCAAAGGCCCTGGCCGAGGCTCTTGCTGAAGAGGGCTTCAAGGTCATCGGCGAGGACAAGGGCTACACCGAGAGCCACCAGGTCATCGTCGATGTCTCAGACCTCCACCCGGCCGCCGGTGGTTGGGCGGCCCCGCTCCTCGAAGAGGCCGGCATAATCCTCAACAAGAACCTCCTGCCCTGGGACCCGCTTGAGAAGGTCAACGAGCCGAGCGGCCTGCGCATAGGCGTCCAGGAGATGACCCGCGTTGGAATGATGGAGGACGACATGAAGGAGATAGCGCACTTCATCAAGCGCGTCCTCATCGACAAGGAGGACCCGAAGAAGGTCGAGCGCGACGTATTCTACTTCAGGATGAACTTCCAGAGGGTCTACTACTCCTTCGACTACGGTCTGCCGCTCAGGGAGTGAATCTCCAACTATCTTCTTTTTTATCGGTTACTTTTCAAGCTGAAACTTGATATCCCGGGACTGGAACAACAAACTCCGCTTTCTCACCAAAATTGGAAAAATTCTGCTGGAACATGTTTTAGAAAAGGTTATAAACAGCCTTTTCCAGCCAATTAAGGCGGTGTCGGCTTTCCAATGATGGGTGTGTTGTGTATGACGCCGCCCCCTCAAATAAGAGGCTGAAATAAGATGGATGCAATCACTTCCATTCATTTTGAAGCGTTGGCAACCGTTAAGAACATCGGGGACAACTTTTCTATGGTGGAGAACCATGAGGAAGATAGTTCCAGTCTTGCTTATAGTCCTGCTGGTTCCGGTTGGATACTACCTTGCCTCCTCAAACGGGAGCACAGCCATCGACGGAGACACGGGGAAGGTTCCACAGGGGCAGGGGATAAGGGTGGTGCTCGACAGAACGGTTTATTCACCAGACGATACCCTGACTTTGAAGGTGACAAACGGCGAAAGCGTCAATGCCACGACCGGCTATGCCTTTACCCTCTACCGCCTGGAAAACGGTGAGTGGAGGGAACTCCCGCTCAACCTGGTCTTCGTTGAGATAGCTGTCATAATCAAACCCGGCGAGAGCTGGGAGCAGAAAGTGGACCTCTCGCGGCTCAACCTTGAACCGGGGCACTACAAGATAGTCAAGGAGGTCTACATTGAGGGTACGAAGGTTAAGGTCGGGGCCGAGTTCGACATCAAAGAATAGAGAAGGGCACTTCCGGGGACGGGTCATGAGGGGCGGAGTCTTTCTGGCCTTTCTTATATTTCTTACGGGCATCACGATAGTCCTTTACGCGGGACTAGGTGCCGATACCGTGAACTCCCCGGCAGGGACGGGGGCTATTCTTGAACTCGACAAAACCGTTTACAAACCCGGCGAAAGCCTCGTCCTGACAATAAGGAATAGTGGGAGCGAGACGCTTCTCGTAGGCTCTTTTTACAGGCTTTACCGCTGGGAAGACGGGAGATGGAAAGGACTCGACCTCGGATTCTCGTTCACGGGCATAGGCTACACGATACCTCCCGGCGGCAGCTGGAGCCAGACCGTGCCCCTCGTCATGCACGTCCCTGAGGGCACTCCAGGAAAGGTTGAACCACTTCCACCCGGCAGGTACAGGATTGTAAAGACCGTGACCATCGACCGGGGGCGCTGTGGGGGCAGGAGCGACGAGATGAAGCTTTCAGCCGAGTTCGAGGTGGTCGGATGAGGTGGAGGAGGAGCGCTGGAATCGCTGTCCTGATACTCCTCGTCTGGGGATTGACCGGGCCCCACTTTACAACGGACCTCGACAAGCGCACGTATCTGCCCGGAGAAGAGCCTGAACTTACCATAAGAAATGTCGGTCTAACACCCATATACTTCGGCCAGCCCTACACCCTGTACCGCCGGGAGGACGGTAGGTGGGCTCGTATCAGGCAGGGTTTCTTCTTTAACGCCCGCCTGTATGACGTGCTCCCCTTCGGCTCGTGGAGGCAAAAGATAACCCTGAAATACATTCCGGAGAACGAAAGCCCAGGGAACTTCCCCCAGCTTTACGACCTCCCACCAGGGGAATACAAGCTCGTCAAGGAGGTCTGCGGCTGGCCGCTGGGCTGCACGAACGCGAGTGTGGAGTTTGAGATTCTTGGCTGACTTTGGCAAAACTTTTTATCCTCCTCCTACATACCGAACCCTCGGCTAAAGGGGTGAGAAAGATGAAGTTCTGTCCAGAGTGCGGTAACCTGATGCTCCCGGATCGGAAAAGGAAGGTCTGGGTTTGCCGCTCATGTGGCCACGAAGAGCCTTTTGATGAACAGAAGGACAGGGAGAAGACTGTCATAAAGCAGAAGGTCGACCACAAGCCGGACGAGGGCATTATCGTCGTCGAGCAGGACGTCAGGACCCTGCCCACCACCAAGGTCACCTGTCCCAAGTGCGGCAACGATACGGCCTACTGGTGGGAGCTCCAGACGAGGGCCGGTGATGAGCCGAGCACGATATTCTACAGGTGCACCAAGTGCGGCCACGTCTGGAGGTCTTACGAGTGAGGGAACTGGAACGTGAAACCCTCAGAAAGCTCGCGGAGAAGGCCCTGAAGGAGCTTGAAGAGGCCTACAGGAGGATACCCGATACCGACAACGGAAAAGCTTATTTATTCCGCGGCAAAGAAAGGGTTAGGCTGATGCTCGATATATTAAAGGAGGGGTAAAGATGCCGTTCGAGATAGTTTTTGATGGTGCCAAGGATTTCGCCGATCTTATAGCCACCGCAAGCAACCTCATTGACGAGGCCGCCTTCAAGATAACCGAGGAAGGAATTGGAATGCGCGCGATGGATCCGAGCAGGGTCGTTCTCATAGACCTCAACCTCCCGGAGAGCATCTTCTCCAAGTACGAGGTTGAGGAAGAGGAGACCATAGGAATCAACATGGATCACTTCAAGAAGATACTCAAGCGCGGCAAGAACAAGGACACACTCATTCTCAGAAAGGGCGACGAGAACTTCCTTGAGGTCACCTTTGAGGGAACCGCCAAGAGAACCTTCAAGCTCCCTCTTATCGAGGTGGAGGAGCTTGAACTCGACCTCCCGGAGCTCCCCTTCACCGCCAAGGTTGTCGTCCTCGGCGAGGTTCTCAAGGAGGCCGTTAAGGATGCCTCCCTCGTCAGCGACGCCCTCAAGTTCATCGCAACCGAGAACGAGTTCACCATGAAGGCTGAGGGCGAGACCAATGAGGTTGAGATAAAGCTCACCCTTGAGGACGAGGGGCTTCTCGACCTCGAAGTTGAGGAGGACACCAAGAGCGCCTATGGAATCAGCTACCTCGCGGACATGATAAAGGGCATCGGCAAGGCCGATGAGGTTATAATCCGCTTCGGCAACGAGATGCCCCTCCAGATGGAGTACCCGATAAGGGACGAGGGCAAGCTGATATTCCTCCTCGCTCCTCGCGTTGAGGACTGATTTCTTTTTCTCCAATTTCTCAGGCTGGTGGGAGCGTGGACATCGTCAAGCTCAGGGAGCTGCTTGAGGGGGAACTTTCCTCTCAGGAACTGACCAAACTAGACGAGGAGTTCTACCGCGAGTTCGACAGCCTCATCAAGGCCCTAAAGCTCAGTGCAGAGAGCTCCCGAGAGCGGGGTGAGGACGTGGAGGAGAGGCTCTACCTGGCCCAGCTCAGCATAGCGGAGAAGCTCATGCGCGAGATAATCAAAATCAGGCTCCATAAAATCGTTGACCTGGCCGTTGAAGGAGTTCCCTACGGCATGACCGAGGAGGAGAAGCGGATTTTCACAATACTCCGTGCCTTCATAGAGCGTGAAGAGCTGCTGGAAGTGCCGGAAGAAGCCGTTGAAGTTAAGGAAGAGGCAGAGGAGAAAGAAGTTCCCAAGAAGAGGGTGCCCAAAGAAGCGTACATAATCAAAGTCGACCTCCCCAGGATACTCGACCCCGAGCTTAAGGAGTACGGTCCCTTCCGGGCCGGAGACCTCGTTATTATTCCCCGGAGCCTCGGAAAGGTTCTTGTAGAGCGGGAAGCTGCGGAAAAAATAAGGATTTCTCCGTGATGGCCATGCCGTTCTCCGTCTGCATGAGAGACTGCTACGACACATGCTCGATGGTGAGTGAGCTTAAGGACGGCCGGCTCGGGATTAAGGGCAGCGCTGAACATCCAGTAACCGCCGGCTTCCTCTGCCCGAAGGGGGCGCTTCTCCCAAAATGGTTCCACGCGGAGGACAGGCTCAAAAGGCCGCTCGTTAGGGTGGGTGAGAGGGGAAGCGGGGAGTTCAGGGAGACGGGGTGGGATGAGGCAGTTGGGATCGTTGCCAAAAAGCTGAGGGCGACCATCGAGGAGTACGGAAGCGAGAGCGTCCTGGTTTACCAGTACGCCGGCGACAGAGGCGTGGTCAACTACGCCTTTCCCCTGAGGCTCTTCCACCACCTCAACACCGCCATGCTTGACTACGGCATATGCGACAGGGCCGGGCAGGAAGCCCTAAGGGACGTTTATGGAACCGCAATCGGCATGGATCCCGAGGGGCTGAAGGAGCAGAGGCTGATCGTGTACTGGGGCATCAACGCCTTCTGGACGAACCTCCATGGATTCATGCTCGCTAAGAGGTATAATCTCGAAATCTGGACGGTTGACGTCGTCAGAACCGAGACGGCAAAGAGGAGCGACAGGTTCTTCCAGGTCAGGCCCGGTACAGACGTTCTCCTTGCCCTTGGCGTTGCCAAGGTCATCATCGAGGAGAACCTCTACGACAGAGCCTTCGTCCGCGAGAACGTTTATGGTTTTGAAGAATTCAAGAATTATGTGAAAACACTATCGCTTGATTATGTAAGCCGGGAGACGGGTCTGAGCGTTGAGCAGATCGAGGAGTTCGCGGAAGAATACGCCGAAAAGAGGGGGATAATCCACATCGGCTACGGCTTCCAGCGCTCCCTTGCCGGCGGGGAGGCGGTAAGGGCAATAGCCATCCTGCCCGCCCTGGTTGGCCACCGCTTCGGCTTCATCTACGACATGAAGACGATAGACAAGTCCTACGCAGAGGGTGCATTCCTGAGGACCAAACCCACCAGGAGAATCCCCCAGATGAAGCTGGCCGAGTACATAGAGCGGGGGGAGGTAAAGTTCATCTACATCTACAACTCCAACCCCCTCGCGAGCCTGCCGAACCAGAACAGGCTGAGAAAGGCGCTGAGGGAGAACGACGTCTTCGTGGTCACCCACGACATCTTCCTTACCGACACGGCGCTCTATTCCGACGTTGTCCTGCCCGCGAACACGTTCTTCGAGAGGCTTGACATAGCCGACAGCTACTACCACCGCCACGTTGCGCTTAACGAGCCCGTTGCGAGGCTTTACGGGAAGAGCAACAGCGAGGTTACCAGGCTGCTCGCAAAAGCCCTCGGAATAGACAGCTCATACCTCTACGAGAGCGACGAGGAAGTGATAAGGAAAGTCCTCGAACTCAACGGCCTGAGCTGGGACAAGTTAAAGAGAAAAGGCTTCGTTAAGGTGCCCGAAAAGGCAAAGAGATGGGAGACGCCGAGCGGAAAGATCGAGTTCTACTCCACGAGAGCCGTGGAGAGGGGCCTAAGCCCGTTCCCAGAGTACCGGCGGTTTGAGGGCAAATATCCGCTCAGGCTGCTCACCCCGACCCACAGGATGACGATAACGAGCCAGTACCACAACACCCACGGCATGATAGACCCGAACCTCCACATCAACCCGGCGGACGCGGGGGAGAGGGGAATCAGGGACGGCGACGCCGTTGAGGTCTTCAACGACAACGGCAGGATAAGGACAAGGGCAAGGCTCAGCGACGACGTTCCACCCGGAGTCGTTCTGCTCTACAAGGCGTTCTGGGCCAGGCTGCTCGGCTGGAACGCCAACTTTCTGACGGCCGATGAAACCGTCGAAAAATACGGAAACGCTTCGGCATATCATTCAACGTGGGTCGATGTAAGGAGAATTTGAACAATAAATTCCCAGCATAGTCGATTTTTGACAAATCCTTTTTGGATTTTAGTTACAATCTGACAGTAAACCGGTGAAGTTCTTTGATATCCGTTCGGAACATCCCTTTAAATCTTCGAATATCTGTCAATATTTTCATGTTAGATAAACCAAAAAGTTTATATATTCGAACCTAATTGGTTTATACTGAAGACGACACAGAAAAAGCAAGAGGTGATGAAAGATGGTCGTCATAGGAGAAAAGTTCCCCGAGGTTGAGGTCAACACCACCCACGGCAGGATAAAGCTGCCGGAGTACTTCGCCGAGAAGGGCAAGTGGTTCATGCTGTTCAGCCACCCGGCCGACTTCACCCCGGTCTGTACCACCGAGTTCTACGCCCTCCAGAAGAGGGTTGATCAGTTCAGGGAGCTCGGCGTCGAGCCGATCGGGCTCAGCGTTGACCAGGTCTTCAGCCACCTCAAGTGGATGGAGTGGATAAAGGAGAACCTCGGCGAGGAGATAACCTTCCCGGTTATAGCAGATGACCGCGGTGACCTCGCCGAGAAGCTCGGCATGATCCCGAGCGGTGCAACGATAACCGCCAGGGCAGTCTTCATCGTCGACGACAAAGGCGTCATTCGCGCGATAGTCTACTACCCGGCCGAGGTCGGCAGGGACTGGGACGAGATACTCAGGCTCGTCAAGGCCCTCAAGATAAGCACCGAGAAGGGCGTTGCGCTCCCGCACAAGTGGCCCAACAACGAGCTCATCGGCGACAGGGCCATCGTTCCGCCGGCCGGAACCGTCGAGGCCATCAAGGAGCGCGAGGAAGCCAAGGCCAAGGGCGAGATCGAGTGCTACGACTGGTGGTTCTGCCACAAGAAGCTTGAGTGAAGGGGTTTCCCCTTCAATTGGCTTTTATACATCTTTTATTATCACCTATGGAACCAAGCCACAAAGAACGACCCTATAACGGCGATTATATATGTCAAGGGTTTAAAGGTCAAACAACTCCCCTCGGGTACTTTGGAGAGCTCTGAAGCTATTATCACGCTTATGAAAGTTAGATACACCCCAACTCTGAAAAGCACGGATTCGATTGTAAGTTGACCTTTTGACCTGAGGCCTGCAAAGTAGGCGATTAATACTATCAAGCTTAATGAAACCCATTTGTTGATGCTTCCCACTGCTTCATAGCAGTCAGGAACGTTGCATATTGCTGTAAAACCATGTGGATCTATCCACGTGCCGTTAGAAGGACATCGCTTTGGTTCCTGAGAATACGCAAACGTGATCAAACCCACAAAAAAGACAGTAAGGAGGAGGAACTCCGCAATCTTCTTTTTGAGGGTACTCATATTACCCCCTCCAGTTCCTGATCGATAATGCCCCCGGTGGGAGATCCCCTGTTCCATCCATTAGCAGTATTTCAGTTGTGTATTCCTTGGACCATCCTCCTTTTAAGTACTTGTCTATTATGTACTGATTTACTGCATAGGAGATCGCTCCATAAGCTATTGTTCCAGTTGGGGAGCTAATTAAAAGTCCTCCTAATTCAAGAGGATATTCAACCACGGGCCCGAAGTTCCAAGTGTGAACGTACACGAATCCTGTTTTTATCCAATGATCATAGTATTCAGGGTTTATCCTGCTAAACCCAATTGTTATAAAACCTACGTTATAGTGATCGTATACTTCTGCATAAATCCTACAAATGTGAAGGAGTTTATTACTGTCCTCAGCCAAGTCGTCGTATCCGCTTTCACAGTGAACCTCGTAACTCTTTACCCCCAGGGTAGAAATGAAATATGGACGATCACTGACTTCTAAAAGCCAATGATATGGATACGAGTTTGTTGGCCCATCCCAGTACCCCACAGGTATTGCTATTGAGACCTTATCTGGAGAGTCCTCGAATTCCTCTATATGATCCCATGTCCATTGATACGTCACAAACAGCTTTGCAACCCCGTTATCATTGTATACGTTCCAATCAATTGACAAGTGCAAGTCATCCTGATCGCCTCCCATTGGCTGAACTGGAGTTCCTGGAACAGTTTTTACGAGGAGCTCTTCGTGAGCAAGATGCTTGAATCCATAACCCTCTAATAGCTGTCGGGCCTGAGATTCATTTCCACGTACCTTGAGTTCATAATACTCCTTGAACACTTGATCCAAGTATTTTTCAGTTCCTTTAGCGGATTCGTCCATAGGGGATTTGGCCGCTAGGGCAATCTCAGAGTTCATGCATATGACAAAGAATATCAATAACACCGCCCCAATCTTCAGGCTACGTGAATGTCTCATGGCTACACCTCCAAGATTTTTTCATGACATATTGCTATAGTCCACCTTATAACTTTTTCCTTTTACTATGCGTAATCATTTCTGCTTTTTTTTTCGTAGGTTTATGTAATTCCAACAGTAGTTTTGCTAATCACCTGAGTGAAAATAAGGGAGAGTAAATTAACGAACATAAATGTCCACCAATATATCAAAGCACCCTCCTTCTAAACAGCACCACGAGCGGGACGAGCCACGCGAGGTGAACCACAACCGCAAGCGGGAAGTCCGAGTAATCGTTCGTGAAAATCCCCTCAAAGACCCTGTAGACCCAGTAGGTCGGCAGGAAGGCCGTGAACTTGCTCCAGTCGGTAGAGAGGTTCCTCCACTCCACGACGAGCTTTATCGTCGGCGGGAGTATGAGCATCCAGCCAATTACTTTTGAGACCGTTAACGCCTGCATCCTCGACTCCGCGGAGGTCGCTATTATGAGCCCGTATATCCAGACCTCAATGACGAAGAGTACCATCAGCGCGAGCAGGCCTTTTCCGGGAATGTCTATGTCGAGGATTTCCGGGGCAACGGCGGTCATCACCGCGGTGATTATCGAGGCCCACGTGAGCCTGTAGGCCAGGAAGGCCTCGCTGGAGATTGGGATTACTTTCAGGGCTTGAATTGTCTTGTCCTCCTTCTCGTCTGCCATCATGAAGCCGGGAATCATGCCGAATATCATGGGTACAAATATCATCATCAATAGGGCCAGCAGGGGGTAGTAAACGCCGATGCGGTCTTTGAAGTAGCGGACGACGAAGAGCAGAACCAACGTCACTCCAACGCTGTATATGAGCATCGGATCCCTGCGGAGCAGCTTGAGGTCCGTCCTGTAAATGGCGGCGAATTTTCGCACAGGGCTCATCTCAACCCCCCACGGCGTATCTGTAGAACCTTGCTTTGGCGAAGTAATAGGCAGCGACGCTCCAGATCATCAGTGCGGCCACTGAAAGGAGCAGGGTTTCGGAGGATACCTCAACGAAGGGCGTCTTGAAGAGGTAGAGCGCGGGATAGCTCGGGATCAGGTAGAGCACCTTCCATATTTCGCCCGTCAGGTAGCCGTGGTAGTGGGCGAAGGGCAGGAGCGAGACCACCATGACGCCGAGTATCGGCATGAAGTAATCGTCCAAGTCGCGGTAGGAGGCAGAGATGCCCAGGCCGAGGAGCGTGTAGGTAACTGAAGCGAGGAAGGTCCCGAAAAGGACATAGGGCAACCCAGCGAGGAAGTGCGTGCCGATGAGGAGTATTATAGCGGCTCCGATTACCGACTCAACCCCCAGGATAAGCGTTTTTGCGAGAATGTAGCTCCTCCACTCCATAGGAGTTACGGCCAGGGCCCCGATCACCCCGTCCTTCTTCTCCGCGAATATCTCCGTCCCGACGAACATGAAGCCGACGAGGCAGGGCTCAAGGACGAGGAAAATCGGCACCACCGCTGGAAGGTACCGGTCAGGGAAGGCGAGGAGCATGAGGGCATAGGCGAGTGCAACCAGGAGGTAGAGGGGATAAACGTAGCTCCTCACACCGATGACGAGGCCGGTCTTCATGAGCCACACAATCATACGAGCCTCCTCCCGGTTACCTTCAGGAATATCTCCTCCAGCGTGGGCTCCTCCGTGTTTATCCTCCTGACCTCGTGGTTTTTGATGATGTCCAAGAACTCCCTGTTTCTTCCGAGATTTTCGAGCGGGAACTCGACCGTCTTAACATCCTTGCCCGCCACGTACTCCACTCTAACGAGCCTCTTCCCCATCCTGACCTTAAGCTCGCCCGGGTTGTCAACGAGGGCTATCTTTCCTTCAACGATAAAAGCCACCCTGTCGCACAGCTCGTCCGCGACGTACATGTTGTGGGTCGTGAGGAAGATCGTCTTGCCGTTCTCCCTCATCTCGAGGAGAAGGTCCTTTATCCTCCTGGCGCTGGCCGGGTCGAGGCCCTCAAGCGGCTCATCGAGGAAGAGGATTTGGGGATCGGGAAGTAGGGCCCTCGCGAGGTCGAGCTTCTTCTTCATTCCCTTGGAGAAGCCGGAGACGAGCTGGTCAGCATCATCGAGCCCGACCATCTTGAGGACTTCCACCGGATCGAGGTGCCTTTTGTAGAAGCTCGCGAAGAACTCAAGGTTCTCCAGGGCGGTGAGCTTCGAATACACCGCTGGAAACTCGAAGGAGGCGCCGATTTTGTTGTAGTAGTCCTTTCCCCACTCCTTGAGATTCTTTCCGAAGACCTTCACGGTGCCCTCGTAGTCCTTGATTATCTTCACAAGGATTTTGACCGTTGTTGTTTTCCCGGCGCCGTTCGGCCCGAGGAAGCCATAGATTTCCCCCTCCTCCACCGAGAAGCTGAGCCCATCAACGCCCCTGACATCGCCGTAGTACTTCCTAACGTTCTCAACCTCGATAACCGGCATGCTTTCACCGGTTTAGAATACGCGCTTGGAGTAGTTATAGTTAGCCCCTCACATGTGTGGGTCGGTGAAAAGTTTAAAGAAACCTCAAATCCTAGCAGGCTTCTCTGCTAGCACCATTATTTCGATGTCGTCAAAGTCCACCTTCCTCTTCCCCCATCTTCCGGCGGTACCTCCCCAGATACCTAGGACATTGAAGCCAACCATTTTGAACATTAAATACAGTTCAGTTGGAACATAGACGCGCTCCCTTATGGGAAACTTCGTCCCATCCGGCGCCTCAATCTCCTCGAAGAAGGTCATAACGTTTGGATCAAAGAGGCCTTTCTCTATGTCCTCATTGGTGGCCCCCTTTACTCGTCCAAGAGCACTTAAAGCCGTTAGGAGAAACTTTCCACCAGGCTTCAGCGAGTCATAAACATTCCGCAGTATTGCAAGGTCATGCTCTATCGGATCATCCCCCGAGCCTATAAGCGAGAAAGCCCCTTCGCAGAGACAGATAGCCCCATCGAACTCCTCTTCTCTCTTAAACTTTGTGGCATCGGCTTTAATGAACTCCACCTTAACCCCCGCCTTTTCAGCCCGCTTTCTGGCCTCGTTTAACATCCCCCTGGAAATGTCTACGCCGGTGACCTTGTATCCCCTCCTTGCTAGCTCTATGGAGTGTCTCCCAACGCCACAGCCCACGTCTAAAATCTTCGCACCGGTAGGAAGCCCAAACTCCTGCATTATAAACTCAACTTCCTCCTCTGTGTTCTTTGTAAAAGGCTCGTCCAGATAGTGGAGTGCCTCGATATCAAAAAATTCTTCCCATACGTTCTTTTTCACCATTTCTCCCTCCTATTCAATAACCTCCTCAAGTACCTTCCTCTGCGCTTTTCTTAGATGCTCCTTCACGGTGGAAGGGCTCAGACCGAGCATCTGGGAGAGCTCCCTAAGGGTTACGCGTCTCGGGGTGTCGAAGTAGCCGCTCTTGTAAGCCAGAAGGAGAACCTCCGCCTGCCTTTTCGTCAGCTTTGAGAGGGGACTGCTCTCCGGTTCCGCTTCCTCAACGCTGATTACCCTTGCGCCGTAGGTTTCCCGGAAGGTTCTCACGACCTCACCCACGAGGCTCTCCTCGCAGAGAACCGAGAGAACACTCTCGCCCCCAACAAAGGTCCCGCTCTCAAAAACGACCAGCCCTTTCTTCTGGAGCTCAAAGAGCATTTCCGCCTTCTCCTTCTGGGGCCCAAAGGATGCCCGCAGGTATATGAGGTAGTGCTCGTTGCGCGGGAAGGCCTTGACGTCCTTCGTTTGCGGAAGCGATTTCAGCCGCTCGAGTATCTCCTCGGGGTTTACGCCATCCCTAAACTTGATCTCTACCAGCTTGACGACGTCGGTGCCTAGGGTAAAGTAAGTGTCCCCGTAGGCCCATTCTATCGCTTCGATGAGCCACTCAAAGCCGGCAGAAAGCTCTCTGGTGTAAGGTACTGCAATCTTTAAACGTTTCATAGTTCGAGTATCGTTCTCGTGAATTATTAGCCTTCCGGCCAAAAAAGAAAAAGTCTTCAGCCGCCGATGCAATTTATGAAGGCGTCCCACATCTTAAACGGCCCGAGGAAGCAGGTAACGTAGCAGTTGCAGTCAAACTTAATATCGGCGCATTCGAGAGCACTGCAGATTGTACCTGGATCGGCCGGGTCGAGACCGTCCAGGGGAGATAGGCATGGATGTATGCTCCCCCAGCCCGGCTTTGGAAGGCGGTTCTCCAGATCATCGGCATAGCTGTTTATCGCCGCTCCCCCAACGACGGAATTCGTTTCGGGCATCGGTGGCCACGGGGTTACGCAGCCAAAGCGCTCTATTGCCGCCCACACGAGGTGGAAGTAGTAGTTGAAAACAACCGCGGGTCCAAAGTTCTTGCTCTGGAGACAGCAGAGCTTGCATGCCTCGCCTTCGACGGCACCGACCATTGCCGCTTTAAGCTTGCAGACATCGCACTGGCCAGACCCGAGTTCTCCCTCCCCCATATTGCCGCTCATTGGGCCTGAAGGATAGGCACCCGAGTGCATCGAGCTGAGGGTGACGCTCCCAATCGAGGCAGAGAAGCCCGCGTAACCGGGCCCGTTGGTCAACGTCGCGTTTACCCCCGGAAAGAACGGAACCGTCATGGTTCTGTTCTCAGCCATCGCCACCTCAAACTTCGTCTCGGCACCGCCAGATAGAAGTTTGACCTCGTGGAGACCGTAGTCGATGGGAACCTCAAGCATGCCCCTCGAGTCCGTCCTTCCGGCGTTCTCCCCATCCACGGTTACCGTAACGTTTGAGGCGTAGAAGCCAGGGGGCATGACCACAACGAGAGATAGCGTTAGGGGCTTTTCTTTTTCAACCTCTCCGGGAACTTTTGGGACGGTGAAATACATCGCCGCGAGAACCAGTGCGATTACCAGGAGGGCATAGCCCCTCCGATCCTTTCTTCCAATCAGCACTGCACCCGCAACGCCGATTGGGACGGCGAATATGAGAAGGGCGACACTCCAGTGGTTGGGCTCTCCTTCCTCCCCCACGGGGGTCGCTTCGGTTTCCGTGGCGTTCTCAACGAAGAACGAGAAGTAACCCCTCCCGTCCGTCCATACCGTTCTCCCGGATACGTTTACGGGTACCCCTGGATGGCTGGCCATCCCGTAGATTACGGTCCCTCCCTCAACTTTCAGCGACCTGCTCCAGAGGAGCCCCGGTCTCAGGTCGCTCACCACGGTTGTCGTGTTCATGTAGACGTCTTCCCCGTCGAAGTAAACCGCGGTAAGGTTGTACCTGCCTGCGAGGAACGTTGCGTTCCAGACTATTTCCCCGCCCCACCTCACGAGCTTTTCGTTGACGTAGAGGAAAAGGGGAGCGGTGAATATGTCTCCGGGCGTTACCCACGCCCTGACGGTTCCGTTTTCGTAGACGAGATGAACCTTCGGACGGAGCTCATCAATGAGGACCAAGGTCCCGGGCTGGCCGACGTAACCGCCGCCAAAGTCATGGGTTTCATCGACATTGTAGAGCACAATGCCGTCGATATATTCCTTGTTTACATCGACGTATTCCGGCCTTATCTCCCTCTCCTCCCTGGTGACGTTCTGCACCTGCGTTGGTGGCCCCAGAAACACCGTGTTGAATGCATGCTCTTCGGGCCCCAGTGTGGAGTTAAGCGTCCAGAAAACGCCCGAAGGGTCTATCATGGCCAGGAGTCCCCTGGAATCCATGAGAAGGATCCTATTTCCGAAGGCCTTCACGTGAAGGGGCCTCTCGCCGAGCTCCTTGAAGAAAAAGCTGCCGTTCTCCGGGGAGAATCTCACCAGTCCAACGGCGTCGCCCTCCATTATGGCGGCGTACAGAAAACCGTCGTGGCCAAGGACGATCCCGTCAGGTATGAGCCGGGAATAGCTGGAGGGAAACCTCCAGAGGTGGAAGGTTCCGTTTTCCGGCTGGAGGAGACCTATGCCGCCGTGGGGGCTTTCGTTCAGCTCTGCGGTAAAGTATATTCCCCTCGGAGTGGCGTAGGTGTCATAAACGTTCACAATCCCTGCGGATGAAAGGTCGTAGAATTTGAGACCGTCGCCTTCAAGAAGACCTATCCCACCGCTCCCGTTGATTTTTCCGGCGTAGTATGCCTCCCCCGGAACGGCAAAGACATGGATGAACGATACTCCCGGGTACTCCCAGATGTAAAGGACGTCTCCGCGGGGGTCGAGAACGGCCGGCGGCCCCCTGTCAGCCGAGAGGTACACCCTATCGCTCACGGACATCCCGTTTACCATAAACGGCAGGCGCCAGAATACGAAGTGCGTTTCGTTGATCTTCAGGCCAACCCTTCCAGTATACTCGGTGAAATAAAGCCCGTCAGGGGATAGCCTGGGATGGAGTATCGAACCTCCGGTCCACCACACGGCGATCTTTGCGGAGGAGACCACTGGGAACGAGAGGAGCACAAGAAGGAGCAACCCGAGGAGGGGCTTGCCAGCAGACATGTTCCCACCGTCCCGTATTTAGGATACTTCTACCTTGAAATTTATATGGGTTTTTGTTTGAAATCTGTCAATTTTAATGACCCGGAGGGTTTCTTTAGTTTCGCAGGGCCACCAAAAGCCTAATGTATGAAAAAGGTGTCATCGGTTGTGGTGGTGAATATGAAAATCGCCCTGCCTGCCCCAAGACGCGAGGGGAGCATGAGCCTGGAAGAGGCAATAGACAGAAGGAGGAGCATAAGGAGGTACAAGGACGATCCCCTGACCCTTGAAGAGGTCTCTCAGGTGCTCTGGGCCGCTTATGGAATCAACCGGTGGGGAAAGAGAACCTCACCGAGTGCGGGAGCATGCTATCCCTTCGAGGTTTACATAGTGGTCGAAAACGTGGAGGGCCTATCCCCGGGGGTCTACCTCTACGACGGAAAGGCCCACTCGCTGGAAACCGTGAGGGAGGGGCACTTCAGGAAGGCTCTAGCCGAGGCCTGTCTGGGCCAGCGGTGCGTTGCCACCGCCCCGGTTAACATCGTCATCGTCGCCCACTACGAGAGAACAACGGGGCGGTACGGCGAGAGGGGGATACGCTACGTCCACATTGACGCGGGCCACATGGGACAGAACATCTACCTCCAAGCCACCGCACTGAATCTGGGCACCGTTGCAGTTGGAGCCTTCAGAGACGAAGAGGTAAAAAGGGTGCTGGGGGTCCCCGGTGAACCGCTCTACATCTTTCCCGTAGGGGTTCCGGGGGAGTAGTTAGAGCCGCTTAAGCTCCTCGAACCTTATGAGAACCTCCTCCTTTCTCCTTATGAGGTTCTGCCTCCCAATCTCTTTCCCATCCTGGAGGTAGACCAGTGTCGGAACGTTGAGGACGTCAAAGCGGTTCACCAGGTCGCTCCACCTCTCGGCGTTGATGTGGACAACATTTATCTCGGGGAACTCCCTGCTGAGCTCCTCCATGAAGTTCTCAACTATTCTGCACGGAGGACAGCCCGGAATGGAAAACCACAGGACTTTTTTCCCGGACTCAAGGTCAAGATTTCCGTCGTATTCAACTATCACGTTCACACCTCCCTGAAATAAAAATAAAGGGTCAGATTCTGGCTCTCTTCAGCAGGAGCGAGTTGCTAACAACGCTGACGCTGCTTATCGCCATCGCTCCAGCTGCCCACTCGGGCCTGAAGACTATGCCGAACAGCGGGTAGAGTGCCCCCGCCGCTATGGGGATGAGGATTACGTTGTATATCATCGCCCAGAAGAAGTTCTGCTTTATCTTAGATAGAGTTTTCTGACTGAGCTTTATTGCCTTTACGACGTCCCTTATGTCGTTCCTCATGAGCACTATCTCGCCGCTTTCCATCGCTATGTCCGTTCCGGAGCTTACCGCTATTCCTATGTCCGCCCGCGCCAGGGCTGGAGCGTCGTTTATTCCGTCGCCCACGAAGATTACCACTTCTCCCTTCTCCTGGAGCTTCTTCACCTCATTGGCCTTGTCCTGGGGGAGCACCTCGGCCAGGATGTAGTCTATGTTCAGCTGCCTCGCTATGGCATTGGCCGTTCTTCTGTTGTCGCCGGTGATCATGCCGACCTTCTTGCCCATTCTGTGGAGCTCCTCGATGGCCTCCTTCGCGTTCTCCTTTATGGTGTCGGCTATGCCGATTATCCCCACTATCCTGCCGTCTATGGCGACGGTTATGGCGGTCTTTGCCTCGTCCTCAAGCTTGTGAAGAGCCTTTTCCACGTCCTTTACAGAGTAGCCGTTTTCAGTCATGAGCTTCCTGTTGCCCGCGAGGATTTCCCTTCCCCCGACGACCGCTCTAACACCCTTGCCGGTTATTGCCTCGAACTCCTCTGGCTCCTCAATCTCAAGGCCGAGCTCCTCCGCCTTCCTGACTATTGCCTCACCGAGCGGGTGCTCGGAGCGCTTCTCGGCCGAGGCGACGAGTCTCAGCAGCTCCTTCTCGTCCATGTCGAACGTGATGACGTCCGTGACTTCCGGCTTGCCCTTAGTGAGGGTTCCGGTCTTGTCGAAGAGCACAACCGTTGCCTTCCTTGCTATCTCAAGCACCTCTCCGTTCTTGATGAGTATGCCCATCTCGGCCCCTTTGCCCATCCCGACTGTCAAAGCGGTCGGTGTGGCCAGGCCAAAGGCACAGGGGCAGGCTATTACCAGAACGCTGATGAGTGTCGTGAAGGCGAAGATGAGCGGCTCTTTGGCTATAAAGGCCCAGTACACGAAGGATGCCAGGGCAACCGTCAGCACTACTGGAATAAAGTACGTCACTATTTTGTCCGCTATTCTCTGGATGGGAGGTCTGGTGTTCTGTGCTTCCTCAACCAGCCTGATGATCTGCGCCAGGACGGTGTCTCCGCCGACCCTCTCTGCTTTAATCTTCAGCACTGAGTTCCTGTTTATAGTTCCGCCTATGACCTCGTCGCCCTCCTTCTTCAGGTTGGGTATTGGCTCGCCGGTTATCATGGATTCGTCAACGTAGCTCTCTCCCTCGACAACGACGCCGTCAACGGGTATCTTTTCGCCGGGCTTTACTATCACGATGTCGCCGACCTTGACCTGGCTGACGGGAACTTCGACCTCCTTGCCGTCCCTTATCACGGTCGCCTTCTTCGCCTGGAGCCCCATGAGCTTCTTTATGGCCTCGCTCGTCCTGCCTTTCGCCATATGCTCAAGGTATCTGCCAAGGAGCAGAAAAGCCAGCAGCAGTACGCTTGCCTCGTAGAAGTTGTATTCCGCCGGAAGGACGCCTATGGTCGCAAGCACGCTCGCTATGTACGCCGAGCCGACACCCATGGAGTACATGACGTCCATGTTGAGCGTCCTGTGCCTCACCGAGCGAATGGCCTTGAGGAAGATGTCCTTTCCTGAGTAGACTATGACCGGGGTAGCCAGCAGGAACTGTATCCAGAGCATGTAGGGGATCTCGAAGTCCAGTCCAAAGAGCCAGCGGTACGTCATGACGGTTATGATGCCCCCAAAGAACCACGCCACCACGAGCTTTCTCTTCATCTCCTTGAGATGCCTCTCCCTGGCCTCCCGTTCTATGTCTATGCTCTCCTCGCCCTCAACGCCCAGGAACTGGTAGCCGAACTCCTCAATGGTCTTCTTTATGTCGTCCATCTCCACCATGGTCGGGTCGTAGGTGACGTTGGCGGTTTCAGTCGCGAGGTTAACCCTGACGTCCAGAACGCCCGGGAGTTCCTTGAGGGCCATCTCTATCGTCCTGACGCAAGAGGCACAGGTCATGCCGCCGATTTTAATAGTCGCGTCCCTCTTTTCCCTGACAACGCCGTAGCCGACGCTTTCGATGGCCCGGATTATGCTGGATATGCTTACCCTTGATTCATCGAATTTTATGTAGGCGCTTTCGGTCGCCAGGTTAACCCTGGCTTCCTTTACGCCATCGAGCTCTTTAAGCGCCAGTTCTATCGTCTTGGCGCACGATGCACAGCTCATTCCGGTAATCTTAACATTCACTTCCACCGGAGTTCACCTCCATTATATGCTCCATTAGTGAGATTCATGAAGTTATTTTTTGCCAAAGTGGAAAGGTAGATAGGAGGATTTTTATAGTTTGGAAGAGATAAAATGTACCGGTGATGGGAGTGAAGATAGACGATCTGGATTTGAAGCTCATTTACCTGCTGATGGACAATTCGCGCCTGAGCATCTCAGAGCTCGCGGAAAGGCTTGGCGTCAGCAGGCCAACGGTAAAATCGCGCCTTGAAAAGCTTGAAAAGGAAGGAGTAATTCTGGGATATACCGTAAAGCTGAACCCGGAGCTGCTCAGGGCTCACAACGTCGTTGCCCTCATAGTCAAGACGGACAATCTGGAAAAAATGAGTGAGTTCGAGGAGATAATCGAGATAAACCGCTTCACGAGCAGGAAGTACCTCATAAAGATAGCTGTTGAAGATATGGAGGAGCTGAGGAAGGTCATAGAGGGGGCGGGCTTTGAGGTCATCGAGATAATGCCCGTCCTTGAGAGCATTGAAAGAACAACCCCCCCGAAGGTCAAAATACCCTTCAAGTGCGACTACTGCGGCAAGGAGATAGTGGGAGAGCCGATAGTCTACAAGTACCACAACAGGGTTTACTTCCTCTGCTGTCCGACGTGTCTTAGGGAGTTCAAAAAGACAAGGGAGAACATAGAAAAGTTCAAGCTAAAGGAAGAAGACAAAGTAGAGCACGCTCACGAGCACGAGCACCACGCCCATAACTAAATCTCCCCTTCCGCTTACCGAAGAGAGCCTATCCACGGCCCTCCCCAGTCTCGCGTACCTGCTCCCGTAGTGGAAGCCTAATGTAACGAGGGCAAAGGGCAGCACAGATATTCCAATGAACACCACAAGAAGTGCCATGGTGATCCCTGGGGGATACTGGCCGGAAAGCAGGGAGCTCACCAGTAGGTACGAGGGAAGCACACAGGACAGTGAGAGGAACGCCATCACTCCCCCAACAACAAAAGCCGCCGGTGGGGAGGTGGCCTTTTCAAGAACCTGATTGCTCCTTTCTCTCAGCGGGCTGGAGAGGGGTATCCTCACATAGCCCAGTGCTGAAAGTATCTTGTAAACTCCCACGGTTATCCCAAAGGCGACCACAAAGTACCTGAGCAGGGGTATCTTGGTGTGCAGGTTCATGAGGGCAACGGCTATTATCGAATACCCCAGAAATGCGCCGGCGGTGAACGCCAGGCCAACCCTGAGAACCTTCCTCTCGTCCGTAAGGGCTATCATAGAGAGAAGGAACACTATCATGAGGAATATGGAAGGCCGAAGGGCGTTGAGAATCCCGAGGGCTATTATCGAGAACGTCACCCCCGTGAACTCGGTCACCTGGCCCAGGGAGTCCAGCGGTATATCCGCGGCGGTCATGAGAATTGCGTCTGAAACCGACATGGTAGCCCACCTAATGCTCCATCGATGGCACCCCAAGACGCACAATCTTCACGGATGAATGAGAGTTCATTGATATATTAACTTTATCTCCCCTCGCGAGGCACGGGACTTCTATGGGGTGGGTGTATCTGACCTTCAGAACCTCACCGTTTGCGTCTATTATCGCGGTGCAGGTGAGTCTTGTGCCTGTTTGATCTGGAATGCAGTTGGTATCAGCCAAAACAAGGGCATTGGTTGAGTTCAAGGGGCGTCCTTCAACGAGGACTCCGTGAAAAGTGTCCCGGGCATCCCCACCGCCCACTGAAAAGTATCCAAGGGCTAGAATCAACACAAGCAGAACCACTACAATCCCCGCTGCCACCTCTCTCATACCTTTCACCACAGGAGCCATAAAAACATGAAACCAGGAGAGGGCTCACTCGCCGCTCGCCTCGATCCCCATGTACTTCTCGCAGGTCTCGTGCATCTCAGCCCAGTCACCGCCCATGTACTGGGCCATGTACGGCTCCATCTGGCTTTCCATCTCCTCGTGTATCTCGGTGAAGTTGCCGCTGGCCATGTAGTTCTGCATCTGCGCGTACATCTCGTCGTCCATCATGCCGTGCATGCCGTAGCCCATCATTCCGCCGTGCATGTAGCCACCCATGGGTCCAAAGCCCCAGCGCGTGCCGGTCCTCTCTGCAGCGTCAAACCCACCACTGTGAGCCATTCCTAGGGGAACGGCTATGAGCGCTCCGATGAGGAGCCCGATAAACAGGGACTTCCACTCCATTCTGCATCACCTCTTTATTTTGCTTCCATCTGTACATTGAGGCCGAAGGAATAATAGGCTTACCATTGACATAATGTGAAAGGATTTCCCTAAATCTTTCAGAGGTGAAAGGATAAGGCCAATCAAATGTTTTCACAAGGTTAAATTGATGAACACCTCAAAAACAGCCAGCAAGTATGATAGGTTTTCAAAGGTTTATGATCTCTTCGAGAGTCCAATGGAAAGACGGGCGTTTTCAAAGTACCGGGCTAAAGCTCTTTCTCTGGCGGAAGGGAAAGTGCTTGAGGTAGGCGTCGGAACGGGAAAGAACTTCCAGTGTTATCCCCGAAACGTCGAGGTCATTGGGATAGACTTCAGCAGGGGCATGCTGGAGAAAGCCGAGAGAAGGGGAAGAGACCTCGGCCTGAAGAACGTCCGGCTCCTCCATATGGACGTCCAGAACCTTGAGTTTGAAGACAGCATATTCGACACCGCTGTGAGCACCTTCGTCTTCTGCACCGTGCCCGATCCTGTTAAGGGCTTGAGAGAGGTTTACAGGGTTCTAAAGCCCGGGGGAAAGGCCATATTCCTTGAGCATATGAAGAGCGAGTCGAAGCTTTTGAACATCCTTCTCTATCTCATGGACCCGATAATGAGGATACTCACAGGGACATCCACGATACGGGAGACGCAGAGAAACATCAAGCTAGCCGGGTTCAGGATAGGGCGTGTTGAGAATCTCTTCTTTGATATCGTGAGGATTATCATGGCCACAAAACCGTTGGGTGAGTGCAATTCACGGTGAGATACCCTACATGGAGGGCGGAAAGGTATACCGCAAGGACAGCCAGCAGGCCGAAAAGCTGCTGCTTTTTGGTGAATAGGGACAGATGTCGGAGATGAATGCACTTCCCATTTTTGTCCAAAACCGCTTATTTCAAACCTTTCGTTAAATAGAGACGAATTATTTTCCCTTTCGTCAAAAGGACAGCTCTTGTGCCGAAAAGTATATATATGCATCTTTATTCATCAATGAGCAGGTGATGGGCATGATAATAGAAAATTACACAAAATTGAGTACTTATGACGACATCGTCCAGACCATAGGCAACACACCCCTCGTGAGGCTGAGGAAGATCGAGAGGTACTTCGACCTCAAAAACGAGCTCTACGCCAAGGTGGAGTTCTTCAACCCTGGGGGGAGCATAAAGGACAGGATAGGGAAGTACATGATAGAAGGGGCGAAGAGGGAGGGCAAGATCGTCGAAGGCGGCGTTATAGTCGAGCCCACCTCCGGCAACACTGGCGTGGGTCTTGCGCTGGTCGCGGCGGATGAGGGATACATGACTGTCTTCACTATGCCGGACAAGATGAGCACCGAGAAGGAGCTCCTCCTAAGGGCGATGGGGGCATTCGTCATCAGGACGCCGACGGCCGTCGCGCCAGACGACCCGAACTCCTACTACAAGGTGGCCGAGGCGGTGAGGAACCTCATATGGAAGAAGGGGAGGGCGATAACGAGGGAGGAGCTCAGGGAGATAGTCGAATACGTCCAGCGGCTCGTTGATGAGGAGAAGCTCGACGAGCTCAGAGCGATCCTTGAGGAGGAAGTGGAGGAGACCCCCTACGCATACATCCCTAACCAGTACTTCAACAAATACAATCCCCAGGCACACTACGAGACGACAGCGAGGGAGATATGGGAGCAGACGAAGGGTGAGGTAGACTACCTCTTCGCCGGAATAGGCACCGGCGGGACGATAACCGGAATTGGGCGCTACCTCAAGGAGAGGAAGAAAGACGTGAAAATAATAGGCGTTGACCCGGTAGGCTCGATATACAGCCTCGTCAAGAAGGGGATGAGCCTTGAGGAGGCCCTCAAGAAAGCCCACCCCTACCTCGTTGAGGGGATAGGAGAAGACCTCCTTCCGGAGACCGTTGACCTGAGCCTCGTTGACGATATGGTTGTCGTCAATGACCAGGAAGCCTTCGCAATGACCCGCTTCCTCGCGAGGAAGGAGGGCATCTTAGCTGGAGGCTCATCCGGTGCAGCCCTTTACGGGACTGTAAAGTACCTCAAGGAGAAGGGTATCGAGGGTAAGAAGGTCGTCGTGATATTCCCCGACACCGGAAGGAACTACCTCACGAAGGTCTTCAACGACGAGTGGCTCATCGCGAACGGCTTCGAGGTCGACGACGAGAAGGTTATGGGGGTGCTGAGATGAGGTTCTCGACCAGAGCAATCCACGTCGGCGAAGAGCCGGAGGGCATGCAGCATGGCGACGTCGTATCTCCAATCCACCTCTCAACAACCTTCGCGAAGAGGAGCATAAGGGAGGTCGAGGAGGGCTACGTCTACTCAAGGAGCGGCAACCCCACGAGGGAGAGCCTTGAGAGAAAGCTGGCGGCGCTTGAGAACGCAAAGTACGGGCTCGCATTCTCTTCAGGATTAGCGGCGGAGTCAACGATACTCCTCGCTCTTCTCAGGAAGGGCGACCACGTCATAGCGTTTGACGACCTCTACGGCGGGACAAAGAGGCTCTTCAACCAGGTGATGGAGCGCTTCGGCATTGAATTCACCTACGTTGATGCGAGGGATCCGGAGAACGTGAGGAGGGCGATAAGGGAGAACACAAGGATGGTCTGGCTCGAAACACCCACGAACCCCCTCCTAAAGCTCGCGGACATCAAGGCGATAGCCGAGATTGCCCATGAGAGGGACATCATGGTAGTTGTTGACAACACCTTCGCGAGCCCTTACTTCCAGAATCCCCTTGACCTCGGGGCCGACATAGTCCTCCACAGCGTCACCAAGTACCTCGGTGGCCACTCCGACGTTGTCGGGGGAGCGGTGATGGTGAACGACGATGAAATCTATGAGAGGCTGAAGTTCCACCAGAACGCGGTTGGGGCAATCCTTTCGCCCTTCGATTCCTGGCTGGTCATGAGGGGCATCAAAACCCTCGCCGTCAGGATGGAGAGGCACGAAAAGAACGCCATGAAGATTGCGAGGTATCTGGAGGAGCACCCGCTGATTGAGCGCGTTTACTACCCCGGCTTACCATCCCACCCCCAGCATGAGCTCGCGAAGAGGCAGATGCGGGGCTTCGGCGGAATGCTGTCCTTCGAGCTCAAAGGCGGGCTTGAGGAGGCGGTGAGGTTCGTGGAGAGCCTGAAAATATTTGCCCTCGCGGAGAGCCTCGGCGGTGTCGAGTCGCTCATAGAGCTGCCTGCGCTCATGACCCACGCATCGGTTCCAAAGGAGGAGAGGGAGAGGGTCGGCATAAGGGACTCCCTCATCAGGGTCTCGGTGGGAATAGAGGACGTCGAAGACCTTATTGAGGACCTTGAGAGGGGCTTTGAGGCGGTGAGAGCATGATACCGGGCATCGAGGAGATCAGGGCGTTCCTTGAGAGGCTGGGCTTTGATGAGAAGGCCGTAAACGAATTGGTGGAGCAGATAGAGTACTTCGAGACCGAGGCCCCGGAAAGGGACGACATAGTTCGGGACTACCTGAGGGACGAGTGCATAGAGCGGCTCGTGGAGGAGATAGCACGGGAAGTTCTGAAGCTGGGAAGGAAGGGGGTGCGCATACTCGACGTTGCGGCCGGCTCGGGGTTCTTCACGGAGCGCGTGAAGAGGAAGCTTGAGGAGAAGGGAATCAAAGTGGAGGTCTACGGATTTGACATAACGCCGAGCATGCTAAAGAGGCTCAAAGGGAAGGACATAACTCCCGTGTGGGGCGTCGCGGAGAGGATAAGGGACTCCATAAGAATAGCCAACGACCACTACGGGCTCGACGTGCCCGAGAAGTTCGACGTGGTCGTCTCAACCCTCGCATTCCACCACTTCCTCAACCCGGAGGAAGTCCTGAGGAGCATCAGAGACGTCCTCGAAGATGGGGGCAAGGCCGTTATCATAGACGTCCTCAAACACGGGCACGACGAGTTCAAGGACACCCTGAAGGACACGCACCTTGGGTTCTCAATAGAGGAGATGAGGGGAATGGGCCTGCGGGTCTTTAGAAAGGCTGAAGTGAGGCCCCTCGGACTGCACTGCGAGGTCGACGGCATACTGATAGGGCTCTACAAGGCGGTGTTTGCTTAACTGCGGAGCTTTCTTTTTTCCGCCACTTCTTTTAGCCTTGAGTGTGCCCTTAAGAGCTCCTTTTTAATGATGCGCTCCACTATCAGGAGGTTCAGAACCCGTCCCAGAAAACCTCCACGAAGGGTGTAATTGATCCTTTCGACGCTCAGTGTCACGCCGTCTGCAGGGATAAAGCAGTGCTCATACCTCAGGTCCTTTAAAAATGCCTCTCCCCCCACCATCTCCCCGGAATAGAAGAAGTTCTCCTTAAACCCCGTAATCCGGTATTTTACCCACCTTTTGGCCCCCTTTTTCCGGGTATGGTACACCAGCCCTTTTTTCAGTCTCCCATCGCCCTCGGTTCTGAACTCGTATTCCTGCCAGAACAGTGCTAGATTACTGATGTCCGACACCAAAGGGAAGACTTCCCCGATTTCCGCATCGATAAGAACAGCCACCATAATACAGTGGGAAAAGCCCTTACGTGGTCTACACCTCAGGAACTCAGCCGGGCCACTTTTGATCCTTTCGACAATAGAATGAATCTCCTTTGGGCAGTATTCCTCCAGGCCCATCGCCACAGCCCCCGTTCATCCAGCAGTTATCAGAGGCCAGTTAGAAACAAAAACATGAAAATAGGCGAAAAGAGCATCAACCCTCCAGGAGCCTTCTCCTTCTCCTCTCGTACTCCTCGTCGTCTATTTCGCCCCGTGCGTACTGTTCGTCGAGGATTTCGAGGGCCCTTCTCTTTGATGATCCAGTCCCGCCTGAGTCCCTCTCGACGAGCCATTTAACGAACCAGACTATCCCAACGATTATCAGCACCCAGAACAGGAGCATGAATATTGCCCCGAACCAGCCAAACCATCCGAATCCCATCATGTCGTGCCACCCCCATTCTCCTTCTCCAACATGGGTTAGGAATTCATTTCCAACGCTTTCAAACATCATTTTGATCCCCTCGAATACTACTCAGTGGTAAGGGCTATAGGGCTTATTGTTGGCAGATAGGAAAGAGACAGGGGGAAATTTTAACAAATAATAAAGTAACAGAGGGGTTTTGGACCCATTAATGCAGTCTCCGTGAAAGCGCAACGTTAAAACCGCTCCGGATACCGAAACGCTTAAATTTAATAGCGTGATATTTAATATCATGATACTAAAATTCATCGACCGCGAACCCGAACTCAAGGCCCTTGAGGAGCTCTACACTCAGGACAGGGCGCATTTGGTGCTCATCTACGGGCGCAGGAGAATAGGGAAAACGGAGCTTGTAAAGCAGTTCATAAGGGGGAAGCGGAGCTTTTATTTCCTAGCAAGGAAGGAGCCGATGGAGCTTGAGCTCGACCGCCTGCTCAGGAGCTTCAACAGGAAGTTCAACGTCTTCATCGAGGCTCGGAACCTGGAGGAATTCTTTGAGGAGGTTAGAACGTTCGGGAAGCTGATCTTCGTTATAGACGAGTTCCCGTACTGGGTCGAGGAGAGTAAGTCAATCCCCTCCACCTTTCAGTACATCTGGGACGAAATACTCACGGACTCGAAAATCATGCTGATCCTTATGGGGTCCTCGATATCCACGATGGAGAGCCTGATGAGCTACAAAAACCCTCTGTACGGAAGGAGGACGGCGCAGATAAGACTTTCTACCCTCGGGTTCTTCCATCTCCGGGAAGCATTTCCCCGCTACTCGTGGGAGGAACTCGTGAAGGTCTATGGGGTCATAGACGGGATTCCGGCGTACCTCCAGCACTTCGACGACTC
Source organism: Thermococcus sp. (assembly GCF_015521605.1). Classification (NCBI taxonomy): domain Archaea; kingdom Methanobacteriati; phylum Methanobacteriota; class Thermococci; order Thermococcales; family Thermococcaceae; genus Thermococcus; species Thermococcus sp. The sequence continues at coordinate 26,489 of NZ_WANV01000031.1, read as the reverse complement.
CATGAGCGTCGAGGATAACATAGAGCGCAACTTTTACAGCAGGGTGAGCATCCTCTACGAAGACGCCGAAAGACTCCTGAAAGACGAGCTGAGGGAGCCGGTGACATACCTCAACATACTCAGGGCGATAAACGAGGGGAAGACGAAGCTCACCGAGATAGCCAACGAGACGAAAGTCGCGGTAACCAACCTGCCGAAGTACCTGAAGACCCTCGAAACACTCGACCTCGTTTACAAGGAGTTTCCGGTGACAATGAGGCAGAGGAGGAGGTTTGGCATTTACAGGGTTAAGGACTTCTACTACCGCTTCTGGCTCCGCTTCGTGTATCCCTACAGGGATGATATCGAGATAGGGGCAATAAGCTTCGAGGACTTCAGGGAAGACTTCAACGGATACCTCGGTGGGGTCTTTGAGAGGGTTGCCAGGGAGTTTCTGATAACGCTTAACTCACGGGGGAAACTGCCGTTCAGGTTCACGAAGATAGGGAGGTGGTGGGACAGGAGGGAGGAGATAGACCTCGTGGCGGTGAACAGTCTCACCGGCGATGCGGGCTTCTTTGAGGTGAAATGGAAAGAGCTCTCCCGAGGAGAGGCTCTTAGGGTTCTCAGGAATCTGGAGAAGAAGAGTGAGATGGTTAACATCAAAGGGGAGGGAAGGTACCACGGGCTTATCGCAAGGCACGTCGAGAGCAAGAAGGAGCTGAGAGAGAAGGGATACCTGGTCTTTGATATAGGAGACTTCCCGGAATTGCAAAAAGAGTCAAAAAGTCGGGGGGTGTAGCCCCTCAGACCTTCAGGAACCTCGCGTTGATGGCCACTATCACCGTGCTCATGCTCATCAGCAGGGCACCGAGGGCGGGGCTGAGGAGTATTCCATAGCTGTAGAGCACTCCCGCCGCCAGGGGTATCGCGAAGGTGTTGTATCCAGTAGCCCATGCCAAATTCTGTATCATCTTCTTATATGTGGCCCTTGCCAGGTGTATGGCCGTTATAACATCCCTCGGGTCGTTCTTGACGAGGATTATGTCCGCGCTCTCTATCGCAACGTCTGTTCCCGCTCCAATGGCTATTCCCACGTCCGCCTGAATCAGCGCCGGTGCGTCGTTTATGCCGTCGCCGACCATGGCCACTGTGTAGCCCTCATCCTGGAGCTCCTTGACCTTCTCCGACTTCTGGTGGGGCAGGACTTCGGCGAAGAAGCCATCCAAACCGAGTTCTTCAGCAACCCACTTCGCGACCTTGGCGTTGTCTCCGGTGAGCATGTAGGCCTTTATGCCCATCTCGTGGAGCTTTTCAACTGCCTCCCTTGATTCGGGCCTTATCCTGTCCGCCAGAGCGAGCGCACCGACGAGCTTCCCGTCGATTACCAGGAAGACCACAGTCTTGCCCTGCTCCAGAACCCTCTTGACGCGCTCGTCCTCCTTCCAGAGCCCGTTCTCCTTGAGAAAGCCGGGGCTTACAACGAGAACCTCTTTGCCGTTGATGACGCCCTGGACGCCCTTGCCGGGCAGGACCTTTGACTCACTGACGCCGTAGGGCTCAAGGCCGAGTTCCTTGGCCTTCTCAACTATTCCCTGGGCTATCGGGTGGCTTGAGTGGGACTCAAGGGCCGCGGCGTATTTCAGGATTTCCTCCTCGCCGAGCTCGTCCAGCTGGATTATGTCCGTTACCTCGAACTTCCCCTCGGTGAGCGTTCCGGTCTTGTCGAACACAACCACCTGCACGTCCTTGGCCCTCTCGAAGGCCTCTCTGTTCCTGATGAGGATTCCCTTCTTGGCCGAGATCGAGGTTGAGACCGAGACCACCAGAGGCACGGCCAGGCCGAGGGCGTGCGGGCACGTTATGACCATCACCGTCACCATTCTCTCCAGGGCAAAGACGAAGGGCTTGCCGAGGTAGAGCCAGGTGCCGAGGGTTATCGTTCCGGCGGTTATGGCGATGAGAGTGAGGTAGAAAGCTGCTCTGTTTGCCAGATCCTGCGTCTTCGAGCGTGTCTCCTGCGCCTGCCTGACGAGCTCGACGACCTGCATGAGGTAGGTGTCCTTTCCTGTCTTCTCTATCCTGACCTTTATTGCGCCCTCAAGGTTTATGGAACCGCCGATAACGGTATCCCCGGGCTTCTTGTAGACGGGCTTTGACTCCCCTGTGAGCATGGCCTCGTTTACGCTCGTTTCGCCCTCGACGATGACACCGTCGGATGGTATCTTCTCGCCCGGCTTGACGAGGACTATATCTCCTTTCTTCAGCTCGCTTACCGGGACGTCCCTGATCCCCTCGGGCGTTACGAGGTGGGCCTCCGTCGGCATGAGCTTTATGAGCTCTTCAAGTGCCCTTGAAGCGCCCAAAACAGAGCGCATCTCGATGTAGTGGCCGATGAGCATGATGTCGATAAGCGTCGCCAGCTCCCAGTAGAAGGTCTTGCCCGGAAGGCCAAAAGTTACCGCGGCGCTGTAGAAGAAGGCAACCGTGATTGCCAGCGCTATCAGGGTCATCATTCCCGGCAGCTTTTTCTTCAGCTCGTCCCTCATGCCCTTCAGGAACGGCCAGCCGCCGTAGAAGTAGACCACCGCCGAGAGACCGAAGAGAACGTAGTGGTCGCCGGGAAACGTCAGCTCGAATCCAAAGAAGTTCTGTATCAGCGGGGACAGAATCAGGATTGGAATCGTCAGTATCACGGAAACGATGAATCGCTTCTTGAAGTCCTCCATCATCATCCTGTGGTGCTCCGCGTGGGAGTGTTCGTGCCCTTCGTGGCCCTCATGGTCGTGACCCTTGTGGGCCTCCATTTCATGCCCCTCGTGACCCCCATGTTCGTGGCCTGCATGGCCAGCGGTTTCGTGTTCCCCATGCGTACCTCCATGGAGGTGCTCTCCGTGCTCCATATCCTCCATTCCGGGGGCTCTCTCCATCTCCTCGTGCACGTGCTCCCCGTGCACATCTTCCTTCCCTTTCATGTCCAACACCATGAGTAGAATCTCCTCGGCATAGTATTTAACCATTTTTTATTCAAAATTGAAAGAGGGCGAAGATCAAACCATAACCAAAAGAAAAGGATGTTTGGGTTCATTCCCTCATCATGTCCTCGATCTCGCGGAGCCTCTTTCCAGGTTCAAACTCTTTCTCGGCAGAGGAGACCATCAGACCCTCCGCCAGCTCAAGGGTCTCCGTGTCAAACTCCCCCGTGAGTATGCTCTCGCTCGTGAGGTCAATCATTGTGTTGAGGGCTTCCTCAAGGCTCTCAACCTTGCCCATAGCCTTCTCAAAGTCCACCTGCATCTTCGCGACGTCCTCTGCCCCGGGCCCCTCGGCAATGCTCTTAACAACGTCCCTGCTGAACTGAATGAAGTTCGCGGAGACCTTCACCAGCTCCCTCTGTATCTCCGCCTCTTCCATGAGGAGGAGCAGTCTCTTCGCCTGCTTTATCCTCTGCTCCAGAGTCAGGTACTTCACGGCGCTCCTCTTGAGGAGGGCCTCGTCTCCAAGCTTTGCCGCCTCCTTCCCCTGGAGGAAAATCTTACGCTTCAAGTTTTCAAGGTTGCTGATGTACTGCTTCAGCGCCATCTTGGCCTTCCTCATACGTATCTTTCTCTCTATTTCCTTCTCCTCTTTCGACTTCCAGAGCTTGACCATAACCCTCACACCTCCATGAACACGACCACCGTCACGTTATCTCCGGTAACCTTCAGAGCCTCCTCCACCAGCCTCTCGGCGATACCCCGGGAATCGCCTTCGGAGGCAATCTCCCCGATTCTCCCATCACTCAGGACATCGTGGAGCCCGTCCGTGCTCAGGATCAGGATGTCCCCATTTTCAATCCTCCACGTGTAAACGTCAACCTCGAACCCTATGCCGAGGGCCCTCGTAACGACGTGTCTCATCGGGTGAGAGCGAACCTCCTCCGGCCCTATAACGCCCCTCTCAAGGAGCTCCTCAACGATGGAATGATCCCTCGTCCTCTCTATGACCTGGCCATCCCTTATCAGGTACGCCCTGCTGTCGCCCGTGTTCGCTATCACAGCCTTTCCGCTTCTCACGAATGCCGAGGTGAGGGTCGTCCCAACCTTTCCCGGCTCACTGGATAGACCCAAAATCTCCCTATGGATTTCCCAGTATGCTCCCCTCAGGAGTTCCCCGATGTCCTCATCTCCCATGCTGGCCTCATAGTTCTCTTCGAACGTCCGACGGAGCGTCTCTACAGCTATCTTCGAAGCGAGCTCACCCTTCTCGTGCCCGCCCAGGCCATCGGCGACGGCGAGGAGGTACGCGTCGCCGAGGGACAGTATGAGGAACGCGTCCTCGTTTTTATCCCTCGGCCCGGGATGGGAAACGCCCCAGGCGGTGCTTCCAATCCCGGTGGAGATCGCCCCGCTCATCCTCCGAACTCCTCCGCCCATTTTTCGTAGCGCTCGATGTCCTTCCTGCTGAGCGGGCTCTTGATCTTCTTGAACGCCTCCTCAAAGTCCCTCATCTCAAGGGGCCTCGTTCTCAGCGAGCGCTTCCTCAGCTCTTCGAGCGGGAGACTGGCGAGCTTGTGGAGATCCCTGTTCTCCTCGCGTATCATGTTCCATATCGCTTCCTGGCAGAGGTTCCTGATGTCCCTGCCGGAGTACAGGCGCTCGACGCTCTCCCCAGCTATGGCGTCGAGGTCTAAGCGGGAGATGTCAAGCCCGCGCGTGTTGATCTTGATTATCTCCTTGGTCGCTTCCCTGTCCGGCAGGGGAACGTAAATCCTCCTCGGGAAGCGCGATAGAACCGCCTCGTCCAGGTCCCACGGTGTGTTGGTCGCCGCTAACGTGAGGACAAGCTTCCCTTCTCCGCCCCCGTGGAAGCCCTCAAGCTCGGTGAGTAACGTAGAAAGCATCCGCCTTGTGGCCTCGCTCGTGTCGCTGGAGCGCCTCGTGGTGAGGGCGTCTATCTCATCGAGGAACACTATGCTCGGCGCCTTCTCCCTGGCGACCTCGTAGAGTGCCGAAATTATCTTGCTCGACTCGCCGAAGTACTTGCTGAGGACGCTCGAAGCCTTGACGTTGAAGAATGTGGCATTTAAGCTCCCGGCGGCGGCCGAAGCCAGAAGCGTCTTCCCCGTCCCCGGGGGCCCGAATAGGAGAATCCCCTTCCACGGCTGGATCGCGGCAGGCTTTTTGAGGGCCGATATCACAACGGTCTCCATCATGAGGAGTTTGACGTCCTCAAGGCCGCCTATGTCGTCCCAGGTTATCCTGGACTTTGATATGAGCCCGAGGACGTACTCCCTGAACTGGTCCTCCTCATCCTTCTCCTGTGCCGTGCTCTTTCCCTCCGCGCCCACGACGGCCCTTCGTCCGTATTCGCCCCGCTCTATCTGCTCCGCCACGTCTTCCCACTTCTTCGCCTTCCTCAGGTAGAGCTCACTGTTATAGGGCACGTGCTTCGCGAGCTGCCGGAGTATGGAGGCACACCTGAGGGCGCTCTTCCTCGCTCTCTCCATCTCTCCCGCTGCAACGGCCCTTTCAAACTCCCTCTTAGCCCTCTCAAACTCGCTCATCAGGGGCCCCGAAAGGTCAACCGGCATTCTCACACCCCCTTGAAACCCAGCTTTATCCTGTGCACTATCATCTCGGCCTTCTCTAAGAGCTCCTCGGGAACGTCGAGGCCGTTCTCAAGGCGGAGCCCGAGCTGCTCCCTCAGCCTCAGGAGCTCCTCCCTCGTCTCGCCCCTCGCGTAGTGAACCAGGTCGTCGGCGTATTTCAGCGCGTTAACGAGGTCGTTGAGCTTCAGGTACAGGAGGAACAGCTCCCCGGCGTAGTAGGCGCTCCTCGACAGGTCGTTGAGCGAAACGCTCCTGCTGAGGTTCTCGCGGTAGCTGGTGCCGAGGAACTCCGCGATGTCCCTCTGGAGCTCCTCCACCGACTGGTAGCGCTCCTCCTTGTTCTTCGCCAGGCACTTCATCACGACCTGCTCAAGGGGCTTGGCCTCTGGATTGAGCCGGCCCGGCGGAACCGGCTCCTCAAGGGTTATCTTTGACGCCACCTCCACGAAGTCCTCACCCTCGAAGGGCGGTCTCCCCGTAAGGAGCTCGTAGAGAACCGCCCCTATCTGCCAGACGTCGGTTCTCTCATCGGTTCCCCCAAAGCGGGAGCTTATCTGCTCGGGGGCAGCGTAGAGAGGGGTGAAGCTTACCGTATGGGTCGTCCTGCTCTCCTTGAGGAGCTTGCTCAGCCCCCAGTCGCTCACCTTCGCCCGGCCGTTCTTCAGGAGGATGTTGCTCGGCTTGAGGTCGCGGTGGATGACGCCCTTCGAGTGGGCGTACTTTATTCCCTCGGCGACGTCGAAGACTATCTTCGCGGCCCTCACCGGGCTCACGGGCTTCCTGAGCTTTGCGAGAGAGCCCTCGCAGTACTCCATCTCAAGGTACGGGACGGGGAAGATGTTGTAGTCGTAGAGCTCGACTATGTTGGGGTGGCTGAGGAGCGACCAGTTCCTGACCTCCCTGAGGAACGCTTTGCCTCCCTCCTCGGTCAGGCTGAGCGGGACCTTGAGGGCAACAACTGTCCCGTCCTTTCTCTCCGCCCTGTAAACTCTCGCAAAGCCGCCCTCGCCGATGGGCTCGACCTTCCTATACCTCGCGAAGAGCTCCTCCAGGGGGGTGCGGGGGGCATCTTCGACGGAAGCCCGACCGCTTCCGGCGGGGACCGGAACCGGAGTGCCGGTTCTCGCCTCGCTCTTCGGCCTCTCGATTACCTCTGTGTCCACCTTCACCTTGGCGCTCACCATGCCGGAGCGGACCGCGACCTTGGCGCTGACCTTTCCTGGACCTCTGGGGACGGCCGTTACGGTCTGCGAGACGTACTCACCGGGTTTAACGCCCCTGAAATAGACCCTGGTGGAACTGAGATCGAAGTACCTGGCCAGGCCGCTGAGGTCTATCTCGACGTTTATGACCCCGTGAAGCAGGTTCCTGAAGCCCACCCTGACCGGGACTTCCTCCCCGGCGTGAAGCCTCGGCGGGAGCTCGACTATGAGCGACTTCCTGAGGAGCTCCTTCATGTCCTCCCTGGGGACGGGTGGAGCGGGCGGAACCGGATGGGAGTACCGCCTCTTGTACTTCTTGGACTTCGAAACGTCCTTGAGTATATGCTTGATGAAGTGTCCTATCCACATGGCTATCACGATGAATATTATGAACCCGGCCGCCCTCCCGAAGATGACGGAGATTATGACTATAACTATAAAGAGCTTGACAACACTCTCTATAATGTCGTCGTCCATGAACCAGTGCCCCATGTGCACGCTTATCCCTCCATTCCCGCTGAGACAGGCAGTTCCGGCGGTCATTTAACCCTTTCTGGTGCTGTTTTGAAAGCTCGCACGGAGCAGGTTTTCACTCATGGAAAATACCGGGGAAAGATTCGTGTCGGAGTGCAGGTCACTCCGTGACGGCCTCCCCGGCTTTTTCTTCCTCGTCATCCTCCCGCTCCTTCGTCACCTTCTCGGCGGCCTTTTCCGGCTCCAGCTCGCCCTCCTTAACGGCCTGTATTGTCCTCATTATCTCGGCCAGCTCCTCGTCCTCCTCGAACTCAACCCCTGCCCCAAGGGCCTGGTCGGTGTAGCCGAGCATGGTGTTGAGGTTCTCGTTGAGGTTCTGGGCGTCGAGCTGCATGCTGACGAGGTGCTTCTCAAGCTCTTCCGGCGACATCTTCCTGAGGATTTCCCACGTTGGTGTGCCCTTCAGTATGGCCTCGTTCTCCTTGATTATCAGCAGGTTCGCCACGAGCATGAGCTGTTTGTTGAGCTGGGCGTGCGTGTTCTGGAGGCTCTGCTTTTTCCGGTTCAGCGTCTTAATCTTGGTCGCTATGGTGAGCTCCTCGCTCTTGCTCCTCGCCTCCTTTGCCCTCTGGAACAGCGCCGCTATCTGGGCGTCAATCTCGGCTATCTCGTCCTCTACCTTCCTTATCTGCATGTCGAGCTTGATCTGGTTCTCCCTGAGCTGGTCTATGGGGATGTCCAGCGGGTTCTTCCTTCCAAAAAACCTTGAAAGGAGCCCCATCACAGCTCCTCCTCCGCGTCCTTCTCAAGCTTCGGCGAGGCTATCTTTTCCGTCACTTCCTCAACGTCCGCCTCCCCTGTCTCGACCCTGGCCCAGGCCTCCATGAGCTCCCTCTCGGTCTGGTCTTCCGTTCCCTCAAACTCGGCTATGTCCATCTCGAAGACCCTGTTCAGGTTCTCGACCATCTCGTCGAACTCCCTGCCATCGAGGCTCACCTTGACGAGCACGCTCTCAAGCTGCTCCGGCTCGACCTTGGAGAGCTTGTCCCAGAGGCCTATCTTCCTCAGCTCCTTCTCGTACTTCTTGACGACTATCAGGTTCTTGACGAAGGTGTACTGCTTCTGGGCCGTGGTGAAGTCCCTCAGCCTGAGCTTCTGCTCCATGTCGAGGCTCTTGATCTCCTGGGCGAGCATCTTCTTCTTGAGCACGTCCGCCCCTATACCCTCCTGAAAGAGCTGCTTCTTCTTTTTCTCGATGCGCTTGATTTCCTTCTTCGTCCTCTCAAGCCTGTTCCTCAGGCGTATCTCCTCCTCCTGAAGCTCCCTCAGCGAGAGCTTTTCGATCGGGTTCTTCCTAAACCTGTCAAATATTCCCATCTCAACCACCTCACTTCCTTATCAGCACAAGACCGAATCCGTCTATGTATTTCACCAGGTTGCCGTCGCGGCCGATTTCATAGAACGCCCGCCTCACGTATTCCTCCTCACCGCAGTCGAGGCACTCGCTGAGCGGCAGGTAGTCCCTGCCCTCAAGCTTTTTCCTCACGCACTCCCTGACCTTCGCGTACACTTCCTCGTCGAGCTCCAGGCGCACCAGCGGCGCTAAAGCCCTAGCGTAGCGGTCGTTGGGGTTGTGGATTACCTCTCCCGTCTCCGTGTCGAGGAGTATGAGCGAGACGTTCTCGGAGTAGAAGTTCCTGTGGAAGTCCTCCGATGAGACGTACCTCCTCACCCTCTCCTCGAAGCCGAGGGGGGATGCTATAACCAGCACCGTCCTGGCGTCCCCCTTCGAGTCCCTCGCATCGATGAGGTGCACGTTTATCTCCGCCAGGGTGAGGGGGTCGGTGTCAAGGCCCAGCTCCGCTAGCCTCTCGACCCTCGTCAGGTACAGGCCCCTGATGAGTATCCGCTCCTTTCTTCCGAGGAGCTTCTTCTCCTTCAGGGTTACCTCGACGTACCTGTTTTCCGGCAGGTTCTTGAGGGACCTCTCGTCAAGCTCTCCCGCGAACCTCGACGTGTCCTCGCCCTTCCCCTCTTCAACGCTCTCAACGGAGTAGGTTTTGCCGAGGAGCCTCACATCTCCAGCAAATTTGCTCTTCATCCTGCCCACGAAGTTCAGCTCGCCTATCCTCGCCTCGTCCCTGAGAACAAGGCGGGAGCCCTTCTCAACCTTGCCCGACATCGCGAGGATTTCCTCTATCCTGCTCTTCAGGATGTCCTCCTTCTCGGACAGCTCAAGCTCCCTCTTCCTCAGCTCCATCTCCTTCTCCCTGAGCTCAAGCTCCCTCCTCCTTAGCCTTTCCTCAAGGAGCTTCGCCTCGCGCAGTGCCTCCCCCCTGGCCTTTGCAAGCTCTTCCTCCAGCTTTTTCTTCAGCTCCTCGTCTTTGAGCTCAAGGAGTCTCTTCTCAAGCTCGGCCTTTTCCCTTTCGAACCTCTCGACCAACTCCTCCCTCTCCCTGCGGAGCCTCCCAATCTCCTCAAGGCTCGATGACCTGAGCTCGGCCTCAAGCCTCTCGCGCTCCTCCTCGAAGAACGCCACCATCTCGGCTATCCTCTTCTTCAGCTCTCCAACTTTGGCCTCGTAGCTCTCCCTGACGGCCTCGACTTCCTCCGCCTTTTCCCTCTCCCACTCCTCCATGAGCGTCCTGAACCAGCCGTATTTGCTCGCCTCGTTTATGGCGGCATCGATTTTCTCGCGGTAGCCCTTCCACGTCCTCTTGAGGTAATATCGGAGAGGAAGCTTTATCTCAGGGTCTTCGAGCTGCTCTTCTATCCACCTGTCCATGCCGAGGTAGTAGGTCTTGAGGAGTTGCACCGTCTCCGGCTCCCTGCGGTAGAGCTTTCCGAGTATGTCCTCCTTCGTCGTTATCTCGAAGACGTTGTACTTCAGTATCTCGTCTATCAGACCTATCTCGCGTTCTGAGAAGCGTTTTTCTGCAGGTGGAAAGTCCTCGGCCTTCTTCCAGAAGCTCCACGCGAGTATAGCGAGAGCCGCCTCGAACTTCGATCTGAACGCCGCGTCAAGGTCCCTCAGGAAGTCCCCGCACTCGCCTTCGAGATAGCGCGAGTACGAGTCCTGAATCCTCTCCCACAGGCCCTTCCGGGTCTCGAAGTCCTCAACGGTGATGTCCCTGCCCTGGCGCAGAACCCTCTCCGCCGGCCTGAGCAGATTTCTCACGCACTCCGGGTTCCCCTCGTTGAACACGACCATGGTATCACCTCACAGCAGAAGGGAGAGCTCCCTCTCCAGTTTTTTGGCCAGGTCATCAATGGCACTCCCGTAGCCTTCAATCCCTATGACAACCCACGTCCCTTCCCCCGTTTTCTCCACGGAGGTCTCTATCTCCATCCTCCCCTTCTTGGTGTACGCCCTGTACCGGGAGACGTTCCCCTCAGAGGAGACGTAGTATGCACCGAATTTCGAGAGGACGTACTTCAGAAGCTTCTGAACCACCACGGGTTCTTCCTGAGCCAGGTACTCAATCTCCCTCCTGTTGGGTGCGACCTTCGAGCCTATGTCCTCTGGCTCCACGCGGTAAACCCTAACCTTCCCCTCCGTCGGGGGGTCGAGCTTCGAGAGAAGCTCCTCCGCGAAGCCCTCAACATCGCCGGATTCCATTATGAAGGATATCCCCCTTACCTTTGAAATCCTGGCGCGGTTTGACCACTTATCCAGCAGGTATTCAACGCGCTTTCGCTCCGCGTCGTTCTCGTAACCAACTATGAACAGGTGCGGCATGACGGTTCACCTCCACTCCCACTCACCTACGGTAGTGCTGGGGTTTTGGAGTATATAACATTTTCGGCATTTTGGAGAAAAGAGTGACATGTCCAAATTTTCCATTTTGTAAAATTTGGGAGAAAAGAGATCAAACCCTCTCAACGACGCCCTTCAGTATCTCCTCGACCTTTCCGGCGACTTCGAGGAGTTCGTCGTTCCCAGTTATGCTCATAGCCTTCGTCGGGAGCAGGAGGCTCACGTGGGTCTTCCCTTCCTTAACGTAGACCACGAGGTTGCAGGGCAGGAAGGTGCCGCTGTTAATGTCTATGCCTATCAGCTCGCTTGAATAGTCCGGGTTGCAGGCCCCGAGGATGACGTAGGGCTCCATCTCAAGGCCGAGCTTCTCCTTGAAAAGCCGGTCAACCCTGACCTCGCTGAGGACGCCAAAGCCCTCCTTCTTCAGCTCCTCCTTGACCTTTGCCACAGTCTCGTCGAAGCCTGTCTCAACAGCCTTGACGTAGGTGTACTCCTTCTGGGGCTCCTCCACTCCGTGCATCCCGTGCTTTCCGCCCATGCCCTTCATGCCCTTACCGTGGCCCTTGCAGCCACCCTTCATCTTTCCTTTGCCCTTCATTCCCTTCATGCTACCTTTCATTCCTTCCATCTTGCCCTTTCCGTGCATGCCTTTCATTCCACCTTTTTCCATCTCATCCATCTCACCGTTCATTTTGAATCACCTTTTCCTTTGTCAATGTCTTTTTAATTTGAAGCGTTAATAGGATTATTATGGACAAAATGATAACTAACAGCCTCAAGAATTTCCAATATTAAAGAGTGCTCATCTCAACGCCTTATAAAGTGCCTTCAAAAGGAGAACAATGGCGATTCCAGAGGTTGCCAGCGCCACGGGGATGTTGACCTCAAACCACATGTCCCTCAGAGCGGTGTATACCGGGAGAGCGGCAGCCGGCATGAGGAGGAGCATGGCATACATGCCCCCATTTAACCTCCAATGGCCGGAGAAAAAGTTCTTCCCTTCGAGCCTCCGCAGGGCATAGAGGGCAATCCCTACGAGAGGGGGTAGAAGGAGGATTGAAAATGGGACAGCCAGGGCTGTAAATACTCCGAAAAACAGCAGAACGGCGGCAAATGCTCCGATTTCAAACTTTCTGGGTTCAAAGTTTCCGGGGGCCGAGGCATTGAGAACCGCGTATGCTGCCATCAAAATGATGGTCGAGAGGAACGCATAGGCCGCAAAATCCCGGAGACTCACCGCGTAGCCGTCCTCAAGCTTCCAGTAGGAAGCCCAGAATCCCCAGAAGATTCCGAGGAGAATGAAGAAGAGGGCCGCTTTTTTGCCCTCCCATTCGCCCAGAGCCTTTTCCGCCAGATAGACCCCGGCGAGAACAGAGATGAGGGCGTGCCAGGCTAAGGGCGTCCAGACGATGCCGAAGGGAAAGCCCGTGTAAACGGTTTGAACAACGACGCCCTCAACGAGCCAGCCAAAGACCGCGCCAGTGAGGAAAACCGAGCAAACGTCACCCACCCGAAACCGGTTCACCATGAGGAGCACAAAGAAGGCCAGAACTGAATAGATTAACCACGTTATCACAAACTCAGGGACAGTATCTTCCGGCCTCCACCTCCCCCAGAACATCGTCTCCGAGTAGAAGAAGAGTATATAGCCGAGGGAAAGCGTGGACATGAGCCTTCTAACGAGTGCCCTATCCACGGTCCTTCCTCCCGGGTTTCAACGCGATGACGGTTTCAACGGGAAGCCCGAAAATCCGCCCTTTCTCCTCGTGCACCACCACAAAGCCAGCAACCTTCACGACCTCAGAGAGATAGATCGGCCGGCAGTCCAGGTACCGGGGAAACCTCTCGTGAAGCCATTCGTAGAGCCCCACGACCAGCCCTTCACCCTTTGACATACTCACCACACCAAACCTTCCGCCAGACTTTAGAACCCTTTTAACCTCACCGAGCACTTTCGGAATCTCGGGCGTATCAAAGAGCTCAAGGGTGAAGCTCATAAAGACGGCATCAAACTTGTTATCCTCATAAGGCAATTTTGAGGCATCTCCACAGTACAGCTCGACCCTATCCAACAGCCCGGCTTTCCGGAGCCTCCTTTTGCTGACCTCCATCATCCCCGGAGAGATATCAACACCGTAGACCTTTCCCTCCTCCCCCACAAGCTCGGCCATCTTCACCAGGGCATGGCCCGTTCCAAAGCCTATCTCCAGAACCGTTTCTCCGGTTTTGATGCTGAGGAGCTCCAGCACCCTATCCCTGTATTTTCCCTCGGGAAAAGCAAATAAATCGTAGAATCTGCTGATTCTGTCGTAGAGCTTCTTTGCCTCCTCCTGAGTCCGGCACACCCGCGATACTTTTGAATCCATCCGATCCGCCCGATGGAGTTTTGTTCAAGGAATTATTTATGGGTTGCCGCTTCCGTGAGCGGCTGAAAACGAGGTTCACCTCCTCGCCCGCCAGTACGCCAGCACGAGCACCAGCACAAGCCCAGCAAAGAGCATCAAGTAAAACTCCAGAGACCCCACCTGGCTGGAAACCGGACAGGCCGGTAGCTCTGTTTCAAGGCCCCTCGTGAAATCCAGCCTCCAAAGGGAGCTCCCATCGTAGTAAAGCACGGTAACATTCCCCCAGTCAAGGGGGACGAAGGGGTTTTGGGGCCGGATGTATATGAGGGCCCCTTTTTCCAGGAAGACGGCACGCAGGGTTGTGTTGCTCGGGAGATGGAGAGTTATGTTGTCGGGGACTTTAATTGTGTAGGACACTCTGCCGTTCGAGACGTGGAGCGTTGAGCCGTTGATACTGACCGGGTACGAGGGAGAGGCTATGGAGACGTTGCCGCAGGGACACAGCTCATCTTTGATTTCCCCGGGAATTATGACGTCTCTTATCAGGCAGGGGCCCCGCGGGTCTATGGCCCTTCCGTCGCTCAAATACCACAGTCCCCTGTAGAATGTATAAAAGAGTTCCTCCGCCCCGGTGGTGCTGCCAAGGTAGTAAAGCCGCCCATCCCTGAAGTAGAAGTAGTACTCTCCAACCATGCTCGGGGTGGGTATCCCCTGCATTCCAGGGCCCAGCGCGTCCCAGGAGAGGGTTATTATCGCGTCGTCGTTTCCGACTTTAATAAAGGGAGCAAAACTGCAGTACTCGGTGGGGCCGAGAACAGGATGCAGACCGCAGAGGGACTCGGCCGCCGAGACAAATGGCAATGAGAGGAGCAGCAGAGTTAACAACAGGAGGGAGAGCCTGGAGATAGTGCACCACCGGTATCCCCTATTCACGGAAATATAAAAACATTCTGAATGGAACACAGGGCAAAATTATGACAAAACATACAAGAATGGATAGACACTACTTACTTCGGCTTAAAAATGAAAAGGAAGATATCACCTCAGAATCCTCATCGCGTTGAAGACCGCTATGAGGGCGACGCCGACGTCGGCGAAGACGGCCTCCCACATCGTCGCTTCGCCGAGGATTCCAAGGCTTATGAAGGCCAGCTTGACGCCGAGGGCAAGGATGATGTTCTGCCAGACGATCCTCTGCGTCCTGCGGGCTATTCTTATGCCCCTCGGCAGTTTGGACGGCTTGTCGTCCATTATGACGACGTCTGCAGTCTCTATTGCCGCATCGCTTCCTAGAGCCCCCATCGCAACGCCCACGTCTGCCCTGGCGAGCACCGGCGCATCGTTTATCCCGTCCCCAACGAAGACGACCTTCCCGTCGCCCTTCTCCTTCTCCAGTTCCTCGATGACCCTCACCTTGTCCTCCGGGAGCAGTTCAGCGTAGAAGCCGTCGAGGCCGATCTGCCTTGCTATCTCCTCAGCGACGTCCCTGCTGTCGCCGGTAACCATGACGACCTTCTTGATGCCGAGGCGCTTGAGCTCCTTCACCGCTATGGGCGCGTCCTCCTTTATCTCGTCGGAGATTATTATGTATCCCGCGTACTTTCCGTTGATGACCACGTGAGCGACAGTGCCTTTAACCCGGCAGGTGTCGTGCTCGACCTCAAAGCGGTGCAGCAGCCTGTCGTTGCCTACCATTACCTCGACGCCATCTATTCTCGCCCTGACACCATGGCCGGCTATTTCCTCGTACTCCTTGATCTCAGCCTCGTTGATCTCCTTTCCGTAGGCGTCCCTTATGGCCTTGGCTATCGGGTGGTTCGAGTGCGCCTCGGCCAGTGCCGCGAGCCTTATGATTTCCTCCTCGGTGTAGCCGTTCCTCGTTTCGACCTTCGTCACCTTGAAGACGCCCTTGGTCAGCGTCCCCGTCTTGTCGAAGGCGACTATGCTTGCATCTTTGAGGGCATCCAGGTAGTTGGAGCCCTTGACGAGAATTCCCTCCCTTGCAGACCTCCCTATGCCGCCGAAGTAGCCGAGGGGGATTGAGAGCACTAGAGCACAGGGGCACGAGATGACGAGTATCACCAGCGCCCTGTAGACCCAGGGGGTGAACGGGTCGCCGGTCACGAGCGGCGGGACGAGGGCTATCAGAGCCGCTATTCCGACCACAGCGGGGGTGTAGTAGTGGGCGAAGCGTGTTATGAACTTCTCGGTCTTGGCCTTCCTCGCACTCGCGTTCTCGACGAGCTCAAGGATTCTCGATATCGTTGACTCGCTCAGCCCCTTGGTTACCCTGACCTTGAGAAGCCCGGAGAGGTTGACCATGCCGGAGAGGATCTCCTCGCCCTCCTTAACCGTCCGCGGAACGCTCTCACCGGTCAGCGCGGAGGTGTCAACGGTTGAAGTGCCTTCGATGACAACACCATCAACAGGAACCCTTTCACCGGGCTTGATTATTATGATGTCCCCTACCTTAAGCTCCTCCGGCTTGACTTGGATGACCTCACCGTTCCTGAGCAGGTTGGCGTACTCCGCCTTGAGCGCCAGAAGGGCCTTTATCGAGCGCCTCGACCTGTCAACCGCCATGTCCTGGAAGAACTCTCCGACGACGTAGAACAGCATGACCGCTACTCCCTCGGGATACTCCCTGATGAGGAAAGCTCCGATGGTGGCAACCGCTATGAGAAAGTTCTCGTCGAAGACGTTGCCGTGAAGGGAGTTGACCGCCGCACTCCGCAGGACTCTCCAGCCGGAGATGATGTAGCTCGCCAGGAAGATTCCGAACACGAAGGCGTCGTCTATGCCGTAGTAGTAGCGCATCACGATACCAACCGTAAAGAGAACCAGCGAGAGGCCGATGTAATAGACCGTCTTCCAGTAATCCCCCTCACCATGCCCGTGGCTGTGGTCGTGTCCGTGCTCGTGTCCGTGACCGTGCTCCTCCTCAACCACCTCAACATCCGGCTCAACTTTCTTGATTATCTCCTTGGCCTTCTCGATGTCTCCCTCTATAACAGCCTCCTTCGTGGCGAAGTTGACCACCGCGAACTCAAAGCCCTCCTTCTTGAGGGCCTCCTCTATCTCATAGGCGCAGCTCGCGCAGTCGAGGCCTTCAAGCTTGAGCTTCTGGGGCATCACTTCACCTCCGAGAGGTGCACCATGGCAACCCTTAGTATCTCCTTGATGTGCTCGTCGTCGAGGCGGTAGAAGACGTTCTTGCCGTCCTTGCGGTAGGCAACTATCTTCCTGTCCTTGAGGATGCGGAGCTGGTGGGAGATTGCCGAGACGGAGAGCTTGGTTATCGCCGAGAGGTCGCAGGTGCAGAGCTCCCCGGCCTCCATGAGTGCCAGCAGGATTTTAAGCCTCGTCGGGTTGCCGAGGGCGTCAAAAAAATCCGCTACCTCCAATACGGTCTCCTCCTCCGGGATTTTTGACTGTGCCTCCAGGATTTTATCCAGATGTTCCTCGTACACCTTACACACTTCCGTCATCACAAATCACCTCTACATTTGAGCAGTTGTGCAAATGTTTTATAAACTTTCCCATTTCGAAAACGATCGAAAGGTCAGAGCAGGAATATCAGAATCGAAATCACCAATGCCGCAAGGAAGTAGGGAATGGAAAATCTGTGGAAGTCCCTCATGCCAATTCCTGAAATGCGGAGGGCTATGAGGTTTGCGAGGGAGCCGGTTATTATCCCGGTGCCCCCGAGGTTCACCCCGAGGGCAAGGGGAAGCCAGTCAGGTCTTGGGCCAAGGAAAACCACCGTCGCCGGGACGTTGCTGATAAGCTGGCTCAGGCCGGCCGATGCCAGGAACAGCGCCAGCCCATCCGAGGGGAGTGCATGTCCAGAGATCAAACGTGCAACCTCTCCAAAGTCGGCGAAGATGAATGCAAAAGTCAGAACCAGCGCCCAGTCAAAGCCCAGCAGGGCCTCTCTTCCAAAGGCCAGCAGAACTGCCAGCGTCAGGGGGAGCGTCCAGATGGAGTTCCCGGTTTCCGCCAGGGCCACGTCGGTTGTCAACAACAGGAACGAAGTCAAAAGCAGCCTCCGGTTAATCGCCACTGGGGGCAGTTTTTCAAGAGACAACGACTTTTCCCCTGTGGCCATGGTGAAGAGCAGGAGGAGGGCGAGCCAGATGAGGACGAAGGGGAGCATTGCCCAGGTGAACTCCACGAAGGAGAGTCCGTAGGTGTTCCAGATTATGATGTTCTGGGGGTTTCCTATCGGCGTCAGCGCCGAGCCGACGTTTGCCGCTATGGCCGAAAGCGTGACGGCGCGGGCGGTGTCTATCCCGGAGAGCCGTGAGGTAATTATGACCAGCGGGATGAAAACAAGCATCGCCATGTCGTTCATTATCACCGCCGAGGAGAGGGCGATGGCGGGCATGAGGAGAAACATCAGCCGCCTTTCCGAACCTCCTGAGAGGTCTATGAGCACCAGAGAGAGCCGGGTGAACGCCCCGGACAGCTCAAGACCCTTCGAGACCAGTATGAGGGACGTTATCAACGCCAGGCTCCTCCAGTCGATGAGGCGGGGCGTTCTGATGAGCAGAAGGCTGTCGTTGATAAACAGGACTAGGTAAAGGGCGATTAGAGCCGTTAGGAACCATTCTCGCCTTGCGAAGCGTTTCAGCCTCTCAAATGCCGTGTCTCCTAACCTCCTCTGTAAGGGCGTAATCCGGAACGAGCTCCTTCCCATCGGCAGAGACGCGAACGTGGAGGACCACAAAGCTTTTCCAAGCGACCGGGACGACCCAGCAGTTTTCCGGCTCTCTAAACTCCGCACCCTCAAGGACGTGGAGCTCCCGGAGGACTTCCTCGGCTCCCTCCCTCACTCCTGCCGGGTCGACTTCACCCAAATACACTCCGGGCAGTCCCTTCGGGAGGGGGGTTTTAGTTTCGGGGTTGTAATGGAGCCTGTCTATGGCGAAGCTCAGGTACATCACGGGGACGTCAACGTGAACGCCCCCCGGTGCGCGGTGGACTATCGGCACCCCAACCGTGAGGAAGGGCAGGGCGTGTTTTACTGTCTCTATAGCCTTTTCAGCCGTTTCGGGGGCGAGTTCCTTCCAGACGTCTGGTCTCCCCCTTATCGGTGGTGGAAGGGGCGGCATGGTACGACCTCCTCGATGAAACACACCTGTACACCACTGATATAAAAAAAAGGCCGTATAACTTTTTGGGAGCTCAGCCGTCCCTCGAATAAGAACTGAGGAACCTCCAGATTAACTCGTTGGCGTCAATGTCCCCGCTGGTCTTTCCGATAATGCTCCTGGGGAGGTACTGATAGCCGCCCGGCCACGTGTGGCCGCCGCCCTCGATACCGTATAACACGACTTCGGCCCCACCGCTGCAGTTTGAGTACCTCTCAATCCAGACCCGCGTTCCGTCTTCGGGATCTGCGTCCGGAAGGTACTCCCGCCCGTGCCTTACGGTGCAGCCGTTTCTGTCTGCCCAGTACTCAACAGTCTTTTCAACGGAGACCACCCGTCCAAGCTTAACCGGCCCGAAGTGGAGTTCGCCGCCGTCCCAGGGAACTATCGGGTCGTCCTTTCCGAGGATTATCATGATGGGAACCTGTGTCCGCGGGGAGCAGCTGTCGTACAGGTTCTCCGACATGGAGACACCAACAACCGCCACCGCCGCCAGCCTCTCGGGAATCTCGCAGGCCAGCCGATAGGTCATCAGCCCACCGTTTGACATTCCTGTGACATAAACCCTGCTCCCGTTCACGCCGTATTCCCTCACGAACAGGTCGATGAGTGCGGATATGAACGCAACGTCGTCTATGTTCTCCCGCTGGGCACGGTAGCGCGAGAGGTTCCGGCCGTCGTTCCAGTGCCCCTCCACGCCGTCAGGATACACCACAACGAAGCGCTCCCCCTCTGCCAGGACGTTGAGGCCGCCCCTCGTGAGGCGCTCCATGTCAAACCCGCTCCCACCCCCGCCGTGGAGGGCTATCAGAAGGGGAAGGTGCTCGTCCTCAGAAAAATTCCGGGGAAGATGGACTATGTACGTCCTCTTCAATCCGTCGACGACCATCTCCCCCCTGAGATCGCCAGGATACATGCGCTCCGTTTTCCAGACTCGCAGGTACACAACAGAGCCTGCAAGAAGAGCCGCCAGAACGATGAGTACGAGAGTCCTTCCCTTTGCTCCCACCATTGATATTCCTCGGACATATGTAGTATCAGCCGGTATAAGAGTCTTCCGCGGGACGCTCAGCGGAGATCAGGTAGACGCCGGCGAGCATTAGAACCCCGAAGAGCGCCTTCAGCGGGGTGAAGCCCTCGCCCAGAACCAAAAACGCGACGAACGCTCCCACCAGGGTCGAGGTAGAAAAAATCGCCCCGGTTCTCATGGCGCCAATTTCCCTGAGCGCAAAAAGGTAGAGTACGAGGGAAAACCCGATGCTAAGCGAGCCGACCGTTAGGATGTAGGGCATACTTTGAGCTGGAATCGTGAGGGGGACTCCGAGGAGCGCGGAAAGCGAGAGGAGGGAAGTTCCTCCGAGAATGCCTTTGAGAGAGGTAACAAGGAGCAAATCACGGTTGAGGCTCAGGAACCTGCTCAGGTTGTTGTCGATGGCCCAGCAGA
The DNA here is from genome assembly GCF_015521605.1 of Thermococcus sp. NCBI lineage: Archaea > Methanobacteriati > Methanobacteriota > Thermococci > Thermococcales > Thermococcaceae > Thermococcus > Thermococcus sp. Next base: position 6,545 of record NZ_WANV01000031.1, on the reverse strand, counting down.
GGCCGGCGAGCACAACAAGGAGGTTGCCCCAGGGGTTCCCCATCAGCGCCACGGAACCCATGTTCTCTGTCGAAACAACGAGGGCACCGGCAATAATCAGGGCAATCCCGACCATACCGCGCCGGGAAATCCTCTCCCTGAAGACCGCGGCGGCCATGAGGACCGTGAAGAGGGTTTCGGTGTTGAGGAGGAGGGAGGCGTTGACCGCAGAGGTTCTCTCCAGTCCGAACATGAAGAGGAGGGGCGCCATAAACGAGCCAAAGAGAACTATCAGGCCAAGCAGACCCACGTCCCTACGGGAGAACCCCTCCCGGGTCTTCACGCGGAACTCCAGCGTGCTCAGGAGCCTCTCCTTCAGAGGGGTGAAGCGCAGAGCCATCAGTACCACTCCGGCCGTGAGGTACACGCTCCCGGCGACCACCACGGGGTGAACGTCCCTGAGGGCTATCTTGTTGAGGGTCGAACTCAGCCCAAAAAGAAACGCCGCAAGAAGGGCCCCGACGTAGCCGTGGTGGTGGGTCATATATTACTGTCTGGAAAAGAGCTTTATAAGGTTGATTCACACGAAAAGAAAGAAGATAACACCGAATCGCACGAAAAGCCAGTCATTCGCACGAAAACAAAATGAAAAACATCAGTGGTGGCAACCGCCCCGGCGGTGCCCCATGCCGTGCCCGTGGCGGGAGTGGTGGGAGTGCCCCATGCCCTCCATTCCGATGTACTTCTCCGGGTTCGCCTCGAACTCCGCCTTGCACCCAGGGGAGCAGAAGTAGTAGACCTTCCCGCCGTACTCGACCCTGAGCCCGGTGTTCTCGTCAACTTCCATCCCGCAGACGGGGTCAATCGGCATTCAGGCCACCTCCACTTCGTAGCCGTACCTTTCAATGGCCTTGATTATCTCCTCCAGGCGGACTTTTCCGGGGTCGAACTCGACCACAGCCTTCTTTTCCTCAAGGCTGACTTCGCCCTTTGCTCCAACGCTCTCTATCGCCTTGGTTATTCTCATAACACAGTGCTTGCAGCTCATGTTCGGTATCTTCAACACGACTTCGGTCATTTGCATCACCGATAGAAGCTAAGGGGGAAAGCTTATGGGGCTTATCGTTGCCAGAATGGAAACCGGAAACCGAACGTATAAACAAAAGTGAAAATTAAAGGGAGTCTATGATCCCCTTCACCTGCTCCTCCATGGGCCTCATCAGCTCGACGACCCTCTCGCCGGCTATTTTCCAGGCAACGCTCGGAAGGGTAACGCCAAGGTAGTTCCCCTCCTCCGTGCGGTAGCCGAAGCCCGTGCAGGGAAGCAGTGCCCCGATGTTGGGGTCTATCTTGACCAGCTCCTCGACAAGCTCGCTGTGGCAGATGAACAGCAGGTGGTAGTCCGCTATTATGCCGTTCTCCGTTTCGGTTATGGCGACGGGAATGCGCTCCCCTATGAGGAGGAAACCGGCCTCCTCCAGCCTCTTTTTGAAGCGTTCCCAGAGGAAGTCCAGATCCTCATCAAAGCGCCTAACGTAGTAGAACTCCATCCAATCACCCCCAGCTCGTCCACGTTGTCTCAGCTATTATGCACTTCCCAAAGCTGTACTCAACGCCTTTCTCATCGAGGAACCTGGCAATATCGTCGCTCTCGGCACCGGGCTGGAACCAGAGCCTTTTGAAGCCCGCCTCGACGGCTTCTCTTGCTATGCCCAGCCCCACCGCCGGTGGGACGACAAAGACTATGACGTCCACATCGCCGGGAAGTTCGCGGACACTGCGGTAGCACCTCAGGCCCTCGATCTCCTCATGCTTCGGGTTCACTGGGAGAACCTCGTACCCTTTACCGACGAGGTCTTTCAGAATTATGTTGCCATACTTTGAGGGGTTTGGGCTCGCGCCAACGAGCGCTATTTTCCTGAAATCCCTAACGTTCATTTTTCACACCCAAGAGTGAAATCAATTTCACCCTTTTTATTCATTGCGGGTCAAAAATGAGTAAATCAGACCGCACTCTTCGCGGCCTTTTTCTCCCTGCCCAGCGTGGGTTCCCTGCCGTAGGCCCTGAGCACGAGGTAGAGGGCCGTTATGAGGTATCCAAACTGCACTATCACCCTGCCCCACTCCATGCTCACGGAGTATCCGAAGAGCACCGCAAAGACCGAGCCTACGGTCCCGTTGTGGTGCCAGATGCTCCCGCTCGGAATCCCGAGGTCGTAGGCGGTGCTCGCAAAGACGCCCAGGGAATAGCCCTCCTCTCCGGCCCACTCGATAAGCTCGTGCGTGCCGTAGCCCGCAAGGCCTGCCGCTACGAACACCAGCAGTATCGAGCTGAAGTAGAAGAACTTCCTCAGGTCTATGCGCATTCCAACACCGTATATCAGGTAGGCCAGCACGAGCGCCCCGGCCAGCCCGGCCACGAGACCGAGGAGCGTCCCGGTTAGGTTCTGGGTCATGAAGGGCGTGAGGAAGAGAACCGTCTCAAGCCCCTCCCTGAACACCACGATGAACGTGAACCCTATTAGAGCCAGGGGGGCTATTGATTTGCTCACCTTGCTCTCTATCTCCGCCCTGATGTTCCTTCCCTTGGTGGCCATCCAGTATATCATGCTGGTGAGGACTATCACCGCCAGATAGGAGGCTATTCCCTCGAAGAGCTCCTTCTCAGCCAGGCCCCCGTAGAACTTCAGTATGCCGATTCCAAGGAGGACGCTGACGCCAACTGAAAGGGCAGTTCCTATCCACACGTCCTTTATCTGGTTCGCCCGGTTGGTTCTTCTCAGGTAGGCTATTATTATCGCCACTATTATAGCTGCCTCAAGGGCCTCCCTGAAGGTTATGAGGAAAGCGCCAACGCTCATGGGTTCACCTCCGAATTTCTTAGGTCAGTCTAAAATTCATAGGGCAGCTTATGAGTTTTACCTTTGCCAAATCGAAAATTCGCAAAATAGGCGGGAAGCATCCACAATCCCCAAAAAAATATGCCACGTGTCAAACCGGGAGGGTTCGAAGGGAACACCACTTGATGCGAAAACCAACCGAACTTCTCAAATCTGTGAAAAGGGACGAAAACCTGACTCCATTCTGGCAAAAATATGGGATAAAAATTTACAGAATGGAAAGATCCATCATATCTTCCCAACCAGGTCGAGGCTGACCTCAAGGGCCTCCTTGCCAGGCTCCCAGCTCGCCGGGCAGACCTGGCCTGGGTGCTCACGGACGTACTTGGAAGCCTTAAGCCTCCTGAGGATCTCCTTCGCGCTCCTTCCTATGCTGAGGTCGTGAAGCTCCATGTGGACAACCTTTCCGTCGGGGTCTATTATGAAGGTGGCCCTCCACGAGACCCCCTCGTCCTCGATATATGTGCCAAAGAGGCGGCATATCTTTCCTGCCGGGTCGGCCAGCATCGGGTACTTTATCTTCTTTATCGCGGGGGAAGTGTCGTGCCAGGCCTTGTGGACGTAGGCAGTATCGGTAGAAACGCTGAGAATTTCAGCCCCTTCCTTCTTGAACTCCTCGTAGTAGTCGGCCAGCTCCTCAAGCTCCGTCGGGCAGACGAAAGTGAAGTCAGCCGGGTAAAAGGCAATAACAACCCACTTGCCCCTGTAGTCCGAAAGCCTGACCTTTCCGATGTCGTCCTTCTCCGGAAGGTACGCATCGGCCTCAAAGTCCGGAACGATTTCTCCAACCTTCACCATGGGATTCACCTCGGCATTATGTTGGCGACCCTAATTTATATAGGTTTGCCTAACAAAGTGAAAAGTTCCAGAATCGAAAGCATTTCATTTTGAAGGACAAATTTAAATATCTTAAAAGCGAACCAATCTGGGTGATGGCATGAAGGTAAAGGTAATTCTCGGAACGGCAAGGGAGGGCAGGAAGAGCGAGAGGGTAGCGAAGTACCTCGCGAAGAAGGCCGAGGAACTCGGCTGGGAGGCCGAGCTTATAGACGTTAAGGACTACCTCCTCTGCTACACCCACCGCTGGAAGGTGACGCCCGAGATGGAGAGGTACAGAGCCAAGATCCTCGAGGCGGACGCCCTCGTCATAGTCGCCCCCGAGTACAACGGGAGCTACCCGGGCGAGCTTAAGATACTCCTTGACACGATATACGACGAGTACGAGGCCCTGCCCCTCGGCATCGCCACCGTATCCAGCGTCACCGGCGGGGTCAGGCTCCTCATGGAGCTCAGAACGGCCGCGGTGAACTACCGGATGTTTCCCGTTGGGCAGGTGCTCTTCTACAACGTGGACGATATCTTTGAGGGCGAAGAGCTGAGGGACGAGAAGTACGAAGAGAGGGTTGATCGGCTTTTCAGGACGCTTGAAAAGTATGCGAAGGCGCTGAAGCCGATAAGGGAGGAAGTGAGGGAAAAGCTGAGGGAGAAGACAGAGGGGGTTTAGCACCTATCCTCTCTTCCCATCCAGCCCCATGAAGTAGACCGTCGCGGGACAGCCGCTGCACTTCTTGCCGTAGAGGTAGCAGTCGGCGCAGACCTTTCCGCAGGGGGCCCTCTCCCTGACCGGGTCGAGCTTGAAGTCCACGAACTCGGGATAAGCCGGCGAAGAGCCTATGGAGACGTCCATCTCCTTAACGGCCTCAAGGGGACGTATTGTGTTCTCTATCGTGGCCTCAAGGACGGAGTGGTTCTCCGCTATGAGAGCCAGGTTGAGGTTGTACTTTCCCGTGGTGGCCGCCACAAAGACCGTCCTCGGACACTTCGCAAAAACGTCCGCCAGCTTCTCCGCCTCGTCCATGCTCCTCACGCGCAGATTAACGACGGCAGAGACGAAGTTCCTCTTCTTTATGTTGAGTAGGGCCTGAACCCTCACGTCACCGCGCTTCTCCAGCCGTTCAAGCCTCTCCCTCGCCGAGGGGTGGCTTATCCCCAATTTTCTGGCTATCTCGCTCACCTTCCTCCTCCCATTCTCCCGTAGCATGCGATATATCTTCAGGTCGCGTTCGTCCATAAAATCACCTTCATTTTGAAGGTTTTTACCTTTAATTTCCTGGGAAATTAATATAACTCTTTCGAAATTTCTAGAAAACTGAGGTGATTTCAATGGAGAGGAACGAGGGGACCCTCGACAGGATTTTGAGGATAGTTATAGGAATAGCACTTCTCGGAGTCTGGGCGGGCATGAACGTGCCCTACGAGACCGTGCTTTTGATAGTCGGGCTGATTGCACTGGTGACCGGACTTACCGGCTTCTGTGCAATTTATAAGCTCCTCGGCATAAGTACCTGCAAAGAGTGCTGAGGTGGAAGGGTGAAGCGGGTAACCAAAGTGCTCATAGCCTCCGGGGAGCTGCTGATAGCGGCCAGCCTGGCACTGATGGTAACCGGCCTGGCAATGAATGACCCGGCGTCAACCCTTGGGTCGCTGATGAGCTATGAAACGGCCAGGAGAGTCCACACCATAGCGTCGTACCTCTTCATCCCCCTCTTCTACGTCCACGCGACGGCAGGCATCTACATAGCCTTCGGGAGGTTCGAGAGCCTGAAAAGGCCGGAAGTCAGAAGGGCAGTGCTCTCCACCTGGACCCTCGGGATTGCAGTACTGATCCTCCTGGCGATCGTGTCCCCGGGGAGCATCTTCAGGACTTCGAGCGTCTCAGCCACTCCCGTGCTGACCCTTGCCGAGGTGGCAAAGCACAATTCCTCAAGCGACTGCTGGGTCATCGTCGAGGACAGGGCTTATAACGTCACCTCGCTGATAGACACGCACCCCGGCGGCAGGGAGGCGATACTGAAATACTGCGGCACGAACGCCACCGAGGTCTTTTTCCTTGAACACAACCAGAACGACTACGAAGTTCTCCAAGCATACTACATAGGGAGGATCGGAGAGCCTCTCAACACAACAAAAAACCGGTAGGGAGATACCCCTAATTTTTTCAACCGGTTCCGGGGGATTCTCCTCCGGAAAAGACCCAAACTCTGACCGTTCTGTCGGCCAGAACCGCCGTCTGGCGGAGCGCCACCGTCCCGTCGGTGTTGAAAATCTTGAACGCCACTATTCTCGCTTCTTTCCCGGTCTGCGGGTTCCTGCCGGTGATGACCTCGATGAAGGCTCTGTTGAGGTAGCTCGGGGCCAGCCTCTCGCCCTCGCTTATCCCGGATTCGTTGATCAGGATGTTCACGTTGCCCTTTGAGTCCGAAACCACGAACACCATCACCTCGGCGGAGTAGTCTTTGACCCCTTCTGCCGGAATGGGGATGAACGGCCCGGTGCCGAAGTCGGTGACGTTGATGCTCTTCGGGGCAGGAACCTCGTCAAAGGGCTCGCTCCCAAAGGTCTCCCTGAAGATGCCGTTCAAAAGGGGGCTTACTGTGCACGAGCAGGCCTCTGCCGGCGTGCTCATCGAGGCTTCGGCGAAAGTTACCGCGTTCTGGAATGCATCCAGTGCCCTCTTTGCGTCCCTGGTCTCGACCTTCGTTCCGCCCATCCTGACGTTTATGTTGACGAGCTGCTCGGCGAGCTGCTTGAGATCTGCCTTCATGACGAAGGTCTGCACCGTGTACTGGCCGGGCATCAGGTAGAGCTCCTCCACCGGAGCTGGGT